>JAZGCJ010000340.1:0-7185 GCA_036476895.1 Thermodesulfobacteriota bacterium | reverse complement strand
AAAGGGGCGAAAAAAAAGGGATATGCATAAACATATCCCTTCTGATATTTAATTTTTTTAAATCTAGTCTTTTCTGGCAGGCTCCAAACCTTCTTTGCCCTCGAAGAAATCTTTATTCATATCAATATACTTTTGCCATTTCTCCGGCAATTCATCTTCGTGGTATATCGCGTCTACAGGACAAGGATCAACACACGCACCGCAATCTATACATTCTTCCGGATGAATTAACAACATATCCTCACCTTCGTATATGCAGTCGACAGGGCAGGCTTCAACACAAGATTTATCTTTAATACTTATACAAGGCTCCGCGATAATATAAGCCACTCCTTACCTCCGAATTTTTAAACTAATATGATACTTTAATTAGTATATTAGGCAAGAAAATTGATTGCAAATATACTCACGCGATAGTAAATTATGCCAAAATTATCCATCTCCCGATAGTTGTTCACCCTCCTGCGGGGAATCCGGTTTTTTTTGATTTTCTGAGGAACCTTCGGTTGTTTCAGCAGTACCCGATTGAGCTTGATTTACATCATTATTATTTGTGACAGTTTGTTGTTCGATACTTATATCAAGATTTATTTCGTATCCAAGGGAACGTCTGATTGTTCTTGTACCGGTGTTTGAACAGTGTCAGAAATAACAGATTTAGTTACTTTCTTAGTTGAGAAATAACCCAAAGATAGCGATGATAATATAAAAAGCACTGCAAGTATTCTGGTTACCCTAGTTAAGAAAGGTACTGCCCCACTTGATCCAAAGATGGATTCAGAAGTGCCTCCACCAAATATCGATCCAAGATCACCACCCTTTCCCGGTTGCAAAAGAATAGTGATAATAATCAATAAACTAACTATTACATGTATTGCCTTTACCGATACTATTAATAAATCCAATTTTAATCTCCTGCTATTTTTACAAGTTTTAAAAATGATTCAGAGTTCAGGCTTGCTCCACCAATTAAAGATCCATCAACGAATTCCGCAGACATAATATCACCTAAATTTTCTGCAGTTACACTCCCACCATATATAATTCTTATATCATCCGAATTCTTAAAAACACCATTTAATATATCACGGATAAAAGAATGTACATACTCCACTTCGTTTGCTGTAGCATTTTCCCCAGTTCCAATCGCCCAAACGGGTTCATATGCGACTATTAGTTTTGAAAGATCCTCAATCTCCAATTCAGTTAAAACACTCAATAATTGACCTTCAACAAACTTTGTTGTTTTACCCTTTTCTCTTTCTTCCAGTGTTTCACCCACACAAAGTATACAATTCATTTTTGAATTAATAACAGCTTCAACCTTCTTGCTTATCATCTGATCATCTTCATTTAAGATGTGCCTTCTTTCGGAATGTCCAACAACAACCCACTTACAACCTAGATCCTCAAGCATCGATGTTGAGATCTCACCGGTAAATGCACCCGATTTCTCCCAAAAAACGTTTTGAGCCCCTAACTCTATATTTGTACCGCTTATTAAATTTCCAACTAAGTCCAACGACACAAAAGGTGGTGCCAAAACAATCTCTAGATCACTTTTTACTGTCTCAAGGCTTTTAATAATCTCTCTTGTTAATCTGCCAGCCTCTTCCCTCAGTAAATTCATTTTCCAGTTAGCAACAATTAATTTTTTACTCATGACATAGTTTTCTTTTAAAGATATGTATAGCTTTTAATATATAATCGAATTAACAGCATATAGAACCCGGGTAATTGTATAGATTTGTAATCTACCCGGAATAAAAATTGGGTGAAATTATAAAACATGAAAGTGATTTGTTCAAATCTTACTTTTCGATAAATATGCGCTGTACAATCTGATCTGTTTAAAAATTAAAATTTCAGAATTATTTTAACCATTAAAATATCCCCCTAATCTTGAAACACCTTCTTTGATCTTTTCCTGTGATGTGGCATAAGAGAATCGCAGATAGCCCTCTCCACTTTCTCCAAAGTCAATGCCGGGGGTGACCGCCACCAGGGATTTTTCTAAAATATCAAATGCAAGATCACGAGAGTTCATTGAAAGCGATTTGACATTGACAAACACATAAAAAGCACCCTTGGGCTCCACACTTACATCAAATCCGAGCCCCCTTAATCCGGAGAGCATAAGAAGCCTTCTCTTGTTCAATTCGTCCACCATCTCCCTTGAGTAGAACCCAGCTTTCTCAATTGCCGAGATTCCAGCCATTTGGACAAAGGAACAAGGTGAAATGAACAGGTTTTGCTGCAGCTTCTGAATAGGACGAACAAAATCTCTTGGAACGATACAAAAACCCAATCTCCAACCAGTCATTGAGTAGTATTTTGAGAAGCCGTTAATCACAAATGCATCGTCTTTAAACTCCAGCATTGAATTTATTTCATCATCGTAAACCAATCCATGATAAATTTCATCAGAAATGATATCTATACCAATACCAGCCAGCTGACTTAACAATTCGGCGGACAATATCGCACCCGTCGGATTAGATGGAGAATTAATAATGATTGCCTTGGTTTTTTCAGACATAAGGTTTTTTAATCTGGATACATCAATCTGATAAAACTCATCCTCATAAATCTTAAGAAACCTTGGGACTCCGCCGGCTATTTTTATAAGTTGTGGATAGCATGCATAATGAGGATCGGTAATTATAACCTCATCTCCAGAATCGATAATTGATAAAATTGTCAAGAACAATGCAGGTGAACTACCCATAGTAACAATTACCCTATCTTCAGATACCTTAAGTTTATATTCCTCTTTATACTTTCTTGAGATAGCAGATCTCAATTCTGCTATCCCGAGGCTATGCGTGTATTTTGTATATCCTTTCCTTATGGAATCTACTGCTTCGTCGCATACCAATCCTGATGTCGGGAAGTCAGGCTCTCCGACTTCAAAATGAATTATATCTTCACCACCTTCTTCCATCTCTTTGGCCTTGTCGAGAATTTCCATTACATAAAAAGGTGAAATGTTTAAAGATAAAGTGGACGGCATAATGAAGTTAGGAAAATTTTTATAATAAATTAGTATGAATATATCATCTATTTTGTTTATCAAATACTTTTTCGATCTTCTTTTTAAATAATTCTTTTTTTAATCTGCTTAATCTATCAAAAAATAATATTCCGTCTAAATGATCAATTTCATGCTGCAGGACCCTTGAAAGCAAACCCGAAGCTTTTAAATTTATTTCCTTGCCCTCACTATCAAGGGCTTTTATCTCAATGGCATCTTTTCTTTTTACATTAGCAAAAAAACCCGGGACGCTCAGGCAGCCCTCCTCGAAAACTTGTTCCCCCTCGTAGTGAATAATCTCGGGATTGATAAGATGCATTAAATTAGATGTTTCTTCCTGTTCGGAAGAAACATCTACCACGACAGCTCTTATATTATGTCCTACTTGCGGAGCTGCGAGACCAACACCCGGAGCTTCATACATGGTCTCTACCATATCATCAAGTAACTTCCTAATCTTATTATCAACTTTTGATATGCGGCCGGACTTTTTCCGAAGTCTATGATCAGGATATCTAACAATATCTAATATACTCATATAAATAAAATTAGGGTCATGACTCTAAAATAATATTAAACACAGATCATTCAGCTAATTAAATTAAAGAGAAAATCGGTGGGTAGATTTTAAATAAAAATAAAATATCAAACTATAGTATTAATTAGGAACCGTATCCGTTCAACTTTCCTATCAGTTCTTTACTTGGTCTAAAATGAGGAAGCTTTTTTTCTTGTACAACCACCTTGTCACCCGTTCTAGGATTTCTTCCATCGTATGAACTATAGCTCTTGGTAAAAAAACTGCCAAAACCCCTGATTTCAATCCGGTCTCCGCCTTCCAATACTTCGGTCATATAATCAATGATAGTATTCACTATTTGTTCAGATTGATTTGCTTGAAGACCAAACTTCTCTGCTATTTCCCTTTCAATATCTGACCTTTTCACAGTATTGTACCTTTAAATTCCCTATTATATCAATTACTTACAAGACTTTATTGCATTAACACCTCTTTGTCAAGATGAATTTTGTATTCATCTATTGTACTTTTCTTTTAATTCCGGATGATGTTGCAAAAAAACATCCAGGTGAACATCCGAATAAGAACCTTTTGGATAATATAAGTCGTAGAACTCGGGATCAATATGCATCGCCTGAAAAACAAGCCTCATATACATGGGATCTACAAATGCCGGGAACCTTCCATAAGTGTCGTGTATGTAATTTGCAACATCCCTTACAATTTGAATTGTAGTATCAGTTGGCCTTGGTGCTTTCATCAGATGTTTATCCGGTTCGGTGTATGGAAATGGTTTGTCATCCTTCCACGATTCCCATTTATGCTCAAAAAATACATCAATAGCCTCATCCATATCTTTATAGTAAGGTGGACAATAACCCTCAAGTACACCGTCTCTTCCTACAGGGACGGTAGTAGGGGGATCAATACTTCCCTTTTTAGGCTGAATAAATCTAAAACCCAGACCCTTGAAAAGATTTGGTGCACAACCCATAGCAAATCTCGGTATAAACCCTGAAAAAGTCCAACCGGCTAATCCAAGTGCCTGGAGAGCCAAGCTCATATTCTGGCAAATAAACGCCTGTTCAACGTTTAACCCGGTCAGTATTCTCACTTCAAGATCGAATAATGACAGCTTAACGTCACCCTTTAATCTGCCTTTTTCCATCCACTTCCCCACACCTGCAGGTTTTCCAGTTAAATCGTCTATGATTGTAAATCCATAAGTATGACTACAGTATAAAGTAAGCAAGTTTAAGTATTCTTCAGTTATATCAGTAACAGGAATAAAAACAGTTGTACCGGGCTTATTTGTATTCCATTGATTAAATTCAAAAAGACCGGGCATTTTATCAGGAAGATCCGCTCTCCCGTCTTCTATCTTAATCAAACTCTCTCTATAAAGTTCGAGGACTCTTTCCATCTTTTCTTCTCGTGACATATTAAAGAAAATATTTATTTCGTGTTTTTGAGGAAGCATATGCTTTACATCCACATAATAAAGACCATTGTCGTTTGTGAAAAAAAGCTCAGTTCCATGATTGTTACATGCAGAAGGCCAGGTACGTCCAGTCCATTGACATAGAAGATCAATACCGTTTTCTGGAGGCAAATCGGCAAGACATAAACCGGTTAAACCGGTACCGGCCCAAACCAACAATGCCTCATCAAGTTCACTTAATGGTAAAGGTTCGTGTTTAGATTTGAATTCGAGTGTACTGTCCTTAAGCTCCATTCCTAACCCGAATCTTCTTGAACGCCTGTTGAAAATAGAATCGAATAAGGGATATTTTAATGCTTTTTCATATCTCTCATCCAATTTAAAAGAATTTCCTTTTTCCTTTCCATTTGTATCCATTAGATACCTCCAAATATAAAAAATCAATTACAGAATTTAAAATAAGTGAAACAAAATATCAAGAATTTATTTTCAATTATAAATCAAAAACTTGAAACCGCTAATTACATAATACAAAAAAGTAATATATTTACAAAACTTATTTTATCTAAATTATAATATCTCTTTCACTCAACTAAAATAAATCAATTGCGATTTTTAAAAAGTTTTTACATAATCACAACTTTTTTGATACTTTAAGTCCCCTGGTTCTTCACTGATTTTAATATGGGGTTGCCATACTCTGCTTCCATTTGTCCCCGTGAAAGCAGTCTGCTTTACCCCTTGTGGTTAACTCCTCTATAATCCATCTGATTTATTAACATACAAATGACAGGTGGGGGATGTACGGAGATGACAATAACAGATCTTAAAACCAGGGTGTCATAAAAAGGAGGACTGAAGTACTCCCTTACAGAACAATTAATGGAACTCCCTGCAGCAAGCTACAAGGAATTTTCAAGTTTAAATAAACTTTATATAGATAATTGGTAAATTTCCTGAATCAAGAACTGACTTTTTGTCATCTTATATATTGAACTACAAAGCTTTGTGGACAATAAAAAATCTATAGGAGGGGAAATGCAATGAAAAAAATTAATAAGATCATTGCGCTATTTCTACTAATGGTTCCTTTGCTAATGATCCATCAGTTCTCATTTGCCGAAAATCCTGCAAAGGTAAATATTAATTCGGCAACAATGGAAGAGTTAATCACATTGCCGGGAATTGGTGAATCAACTGCAAAGAGTATTGTTGATTTTAGAGAAACCAATGGTGGCTTCTCATCTGCAGAAGACATTATGAAGGTTAGTGGAGTAGGAGAAAAGAAATATGAGAAAATAAAAGATTTAATAACCGTTGGTAGCTCTTAGATAAATCAACTTTAAAAAATTTATTTATCTTCTCATAAACCAAAAATAGGGCTTCTATTATACAGGAGCCCTATTTCAAATATGGTTTCAATTCAAACCCCAGCTTGAACATAATATTTTTTCTTATAAAATTAGTAACTTAATCCCTAGATGGCTAACAAGGACTATAGAGAATATTGGGGAACTAGAGTTGGTTTAATACTGGCAATGGCTGGCAGTGCCATTGGTCTTGGCAATTTTCTCAGATTTCCCGTTCAAGCAGCTGAAAACGGAGGTGGCGCCTTCATGGTTCCTTATGTTATTGCCTTCGTTTTACTCGGCATTCCTCTTATGTGGGTCGAATGGGCAATAGGTAGATACGGTGGTTCCAGGGGCCACGGAACTGCTCCTGCAATTTTCAATCTTTTCTGGAACAGCCCGATATCAAAAATTATTGGTGTTTTTGGTTTATGGATACCATTAGTGGTTGCAATCTATTACATATACATTGAATCATGGACACTTGGTTATTCAATCCATTTTCTATTAGGGTCAATCCCGTCACTGCCAAGCGGCTCTGATATATCGGCTCAAGAATATGTTAAACCTTTTAGTAATTTCCTCGGGCATTATATCGGAGCTGGCGGGGGCGATTTTTTCAGCCCGTCGCTTATGGCATACGGAGCATTTGGATTAACCATAATCATTAACCTCATAATTCTACTGAGGGGGATATCAAAGGGAATAGAGTTGTTCGCCAAGATTGCTCTGCCTACGCTATTTATTTTGGCAATAATACTACTAGTAAGGGTACTCACACTTAAAACCAATAACGGTTCTGCAATTGAAGGGCTGAACTTTTTGTGGCAACCAGACTTTA
>JAZGCJ010000034.1:0-3533 GCA_036476895.1 Thermodesulfobacteriota bacterium | reverse complement strand
TTATCAATATACTTCAGATCCAGAGTCATCCAATCATAAAAATTTATCTTGTTCCTCCCGTTTACCTGCCATAAACACGTCAGCCCGGGTTTCATGGAAAGGCGTCGCATCTGCCAGATTTCATATTTTTTCACTTCTGCCGGTATTGGGGGTCTTGGTCCAACAAAACTCATTTCTCCTCTTAAAATATTAAATAACTGCGGTAATTCATCCAGGCTGGTTTTTCTAAGAAATTTTCCTACAGGAGTTACTCTTGGATCATTAGCTATCTTAAAAACCGGCCTGTTCATTTCGTTGTCCCTTTCTAAAGTATCCCTGAGTCCCTCTGCATTTGTAACCATCGTACGAAATTTATAAAACGTAAATTCTCTTCCATTGAGGCCGGATCTCACTTGTTTAAATAATACAGGTCCTTTTGATGTCAGCTTGATGGTAATGGCAATTAGGATAAATATTGGAAATAAGAAGAATAGTAAAATGGCAGAGAGAATAATATCAAAAATATTTTTTCCGAAAATGCCCCGCTTATATATGGGAGATGTAGATAAAGTAAGGGTGTGTAATCCAAAGAAATCTTCGAGAGAGACTCTTGCAATCTTTGGGTTGCGAATCGATTTATAAGCTTGCCAATCCGGAATGATTCTTACAGTAATACCAATTTTTTCGGCAAAAACTATTTGTTGTTCAAAATCCTTGATGAGATTTGTTGGTGCAGCAAAAATTACCTCATCAATAGCATTGTCTTGCAGTATTTTAAAGAAATCATCCATTGTTCCAATAGTCTTTATTCCATGATAAATTTCCTTTTCAACAAAATTCTCATCAATTTCAAGACATCCTATAATATTGTATCCTGAGAATTTAGATTGTGTTAATGCTCGAATCGCATCCGAAGCTCTCTCCCTGCTTCCTATAATAAGGATATTTTTTAAATGGTATAATTTTTTATAATTTCTCGATACAAGGTAATGAATAATGCAGTTACTGATTATTAATGTGCATATATCCAAAATATAAAAAGTAGTAAAAAAGATTCGGCTTACGCCTTCTGCGCTTTTTAATAAATAGAGAATGCATATTAGAATAACCATACTAATAGTTGCGGATTTTGCAATGTTAAGCGATACGTCGTACAAACCCATTTGATGAAAAGATTCATAATTACAGAAAAGCCTAAAGGAGATATACCATATTATTATCGCCATCAAAAGTATGATATAGTAATTAGGCTCAACTGCCAGACCACGTATTGATTCAGGTAGATAATACTTTTTCATGTGGTAGGCAAAGATAAAGACAAGTGCCGTTAAAATAACATCAAGTAATAAGTGAGCTCTTGAGATTAAGTATTTTTCACCACGAATCATTGTTTTCCTCTTTTAAACATCATAACTATTAATTATTGCCCACTGGCATAAAATGACGACCCGTCCAGGCGGGCTAGTGATTAACAATGAATAACTAATCTAGAAGCTGCAATCTCCAATCTAAAATCCATATATGATTGTTACTTATTGCACGACTGGAAATTTGGTTATAAATTTTATAAGACTGATTCATAAACCTTCAAAGTTTTTTGGGCTATTTTATCCCAATTGTATTTTTCATTAATTCCGTTTAGTTGGATTCTTCTTTCTTCCTCGGACAATGGTTTAGCCACAAACTCGTTTATCTTTTTTGCAAGTCCATTAATATCTCCAGCCTTAAAAAACCTATCTTTTGCCAAGAGATCAACATCTTTATTAGCAGGAATATCACTAGCTATGCAGGACAATCCATAACTCATTGCCTCAAGCAAGACTATCGGGAGACCTTCATAATAAGATGGCAAGACAAAGAGCCCGGCATGACTATACAATTCATGTAAAGGTTCTCCAGTTAAGAACCCTGTCATAATTATATTTTTAGTTCTGTATGCCTTCTCTTTCAGTCTTAGGCTGTATTTGTCCTCATGGTCAGAATCACCAACAATAACCAATTTCCAATCCTGAGCTGGAAATTGGTTATTTGAATTTTGAGATTTAGAGTTGTATGTTAACAGTTGGTTAAAGGAGTCTATTAAATCATGAAAACCTTTTTCCGGCACAAAGCGGCCAACGGACAATAAATACTTCCCTTTATCTAAGCCATATTCTTTAAGACTATTATTACTTTGTAAAATTTCCGGTATAGTTACACCATTGGGAATAATCGTTACATCTCTCTCGTATTCTTTCCTTACATGATCTGAAACAGTTCCAGAAATAGTTATTATACAATTGGCCCATTTACATCCCAATCGTTCGCCAAGTTTTAAGACAACTTTTGCCAGCTTACCCCATTTCTTTCTTTTATAATCAGGTCCATGATGCGTCATAACAACTTTTAGACCCAACAAACGGGCAAGTGGTATAAATAAAGATGGTCCTATAGCATGAATATGCAGTATATCAGGAGAAAATTTTCTAATGACAACTATTCCGATAAAGGTATGTAAAAAGGCTTCCAGGAATTTATTCTTTGGACAGGATAGAGGGATTAAGTTAACTCCTTTGTATTTATGAATTTTTAGATTAACATATGGCTTTCTGGTAAATACTGTTACTTCACAGCTGTCATTAGCTAATCGATGATACAGCTCTTCACAGTGTGCTTCCACACCACCCTGCACTTTCGGAAACCCACGAGTACCTAACACTGCAACTCTCAACATCTTTTATTATTGAAACGCAAATCAGGTTCTCTATTAACCATAACACGTAGTTTATTCTTTAATACCCATTTAAAAGGCACACTTATATTCTTCTTTATTACAGGAGCTGCACTACCAACCATCCAACACTCCTTATTACAGTTATCAACAGCCTTACGAACTTCGAATGCTTGTTTACTGTTCCAGATGTCATCAAAAGACTGTTCTCTAATATTTCCCATAGGCATCTTATTATTCATACCATTACAAGGAAGAACATCACCTGAAGGATCTATAAAGCATGATTCGGTACCCATCTCACATTTTAAAAATCTTTTTCCACCATATATATGGTTCATAAGCCCGTAATTGAAATATGCCCTAAACCATTTTTTTATGGATTTAGATTTTAGTAGTTCTACTATTAGCTTAGAAAACTCATTACATACCATATCCCTTTTTTCTATACGATTGTCTAGTTTGTAAAAATAGTGCGAATTATGGAGTGTTGCCGTGGCAAATTCATAACCTAATGCATCTGATAATTCATAAAGGGGCAATAAATCCTTGCAATTCATATCCTGCACTGTCATGCCAAAACCAATATCCTTAATACCCATCCTTCGCAATGTAAGCAACGTCCTGAACCCCCTATCGAATCCGTTACGTATTCCCCTGATAGTGTCATTGGCTTTTTGAAGACCTTCTATACTTATCCTTATCCCCAGGTCTGGAAATTTCTTACACAACTCTATTATTCTTTCTGTAAAAAAACCATTTGTACTTATTACTATGCGCCTTGTCTTAGGTCGTATTACATTAATAATCTCATCAATGTCTTTCCTTATGAAAGGCTCTCCTC
>JAZGCJ010000339.1:0-2770 GCA_036476895.1 Thermodesulfobacteriota bacterium | reverse complement strand
TAGGATATATATATTTTGAATTATTACAAGTACCTTTATACTTTATTACAAAATTGATTGACTTAAAGGTATAAGGACTATTTAATTAATTATAAATATCTTTATATCAAATGAAAAATTTTTGTGGTGATTTCTGTAAATGTTTTGATCAGGATGATTCAAGAGATTTATTTAATCCATTGATCCTGTATCATTGATCAGCTTGGTGATGTGCTGTACAGTGTTACTAATAAAGATACTAAACGTTTATATGTTCTTTTATATTTTGCTTAACTGGAGAGTAGCTTATGAAAGCGATTTGGAAAGATAAAGTGTTAGCGGAAAGCGCTGATACAATCATAATTGAAGGAAATCATTATTTCCCTCCTGAGAGTTTGAAGACTGAGTTTTTTAGAACGAGCAGCAAGCTTACCACTTGTCATTGGAAGGGAGTGGCAAGTTACTATGATATTGTTATCGATTCAGAAGTAAATGAGGATTCGGCATGGTATTATCCAGAGCCAAAGGAAGCTGCAAAGGAGATAGGGAATTACGTTTCGTTTTGGAAAGGCGTTAAGATTGCACAGTAGAGAATATTTATAGCTGTTTCACTTTGTATCCTTTTTCCTCTAAAAGATTAATTAAACCATCTTTTCCCAATAAATGCCCGGAGCCAACTACGACCATATAGTTTTGATTCTCATTTAAAAAAGGTTCAATTTGTTTTAACCAGTCATGATTTCGTTCTTTAAAGATTTTTGCATATAACTCGGGGTAGTCGTCCAGGCTTTCAAAGATAATTTCTTTCAGGTTTTTCGTGTTACCATTTTTCCAATACCCCACTATATCGTTCATATGTTCTTCTATTATGTCTAGATCCTTTAAGGTTTGTTGAAGCATTTCCTCTTGAATCTTGGGGGATAAATCAGCGAATAGGTTGAGCTGAAATTCGACGGTCTCAAGACTTTTTGTTTCTTTCTTGTCCTTCTTGGCTTTATTGAAAAAGTATCTGTCAATTCCCCTGTTCGGATCAAACCCTAAATTTTGAAGTTTAAGTAGTGCAAGTGTGATTGATACGAACCAGGGTTTAAAATTATTGAAATTCTGGATCTCCAGCCCAAGTTCTTTAATTTTTTCACTAATTGAATTGTATGTTTCAGGAGATATGTTTTCTTTTAATGTCTTACCGTTTTCATAAATTGATTTCTTAAGCATTAAGTTTTGCACTTCCGGAGCAGAAACTGAATCAGGGTCAATCTCAAATACCAAAACTTGCGAATTATCGAATGCCCTTTCAATTTCAGGGTCAAGAGGATAATCCTCTTCTTTAAATAAGTGAAGTGAACCTAGGAGATAAACTATGTTGTTTTTGGATTCAATTTCCCATAAAAAGTTTTTCTTCCCGTCTTCCTCTGCAGGGGTAATGTTTGCTATGCTGAGAATGAGAACAATTACAATGGCATATCTTATTAGCTTATAAATGTTATTCATGCTTTAATTTTCTCCTTTTTTAAATTACCCGGTTTATAAAATTTTAGCTCCAGTTTTTTAAGATAGGTCATAAAATATTTTGATTGTTTAATTAAACACATTCTGAGTATTTAGAATTAACTTCTATTTGCAAATTCTATAGCATCCTCTAACCTGTCATTTCCCCAAAATAGTTCACCGTCAACTATAAAAGTTGGTGCTCCGAAAATACCCTTATCCATTGCGGTATCGGTTAATTGTCTTAAAGAATTCTGATTATCCACGGTATTTGCAAGTGTTATAATCTTTTCAGAGTTTACTTGAAGAGATGACAAAATCTCCCCTAATACAGCTGGATCTTGTATATCTCTGTCCTCTGAAAAGTTTGCCAAGAAAGCCTTTTTCGCAAATTCTTTCCCCCAGTTGTCTTTTAATCCTATGATAGCAACCCTTGCCGCTAATAAGCCATTCCTGGGAAACACGCTTGGTTTTTTAAAAGGTATATTATATTTTTCACAATGCCTTTCAATATCTCTCCACATGTGTTTACCTTTTTCCTTATAAATGTTAAAAGGAGAAGTAGTCCAACCAAAATTTTTAATTATTGGTCCTAGTAAAAAAGGGCACCATTCAAGTTCAATATTTGTATCCGATATAAACTTTTCTATTCTCATTATCGACAAGTATGAATATGTACTTGCAAACTCGAACCAAAATTGCATTTTTTTTGGGTGCTTATTCATTAATGGCTACCGTCAATTTAATAATGCCTGATTTATATTGGTTGGAGAATATAAATGCTGACACCTGAAAAAATTATAGATAATTTAAACATGAAGCCGCTCGAAATTGAGGGTGGTTACTATGTAGAAACATACCGTTCCGAGGATCGGATAGAGGCAAAGGCACTACCGGAGAGATATAGTAAAAGTAAATCAATTAGTACTGCAATTTATTATCTGCTCACCCCCAATACGAAATCTAATCTCCACAGGCTGCCAACCGATGAGATCTATCATTTTTATCTGGGAGATCCGGTTCAGATGCTTTTATTGTATCCCGATGGAAGAAATAGATTGCTTTTCTTGGGAAGTGATATACATGTTGGTCAGTTGTTGCAGGCAGTCGTTCCTGGGGGAGTATGGCAAGGAGCATTTTTGCTTGGGGAGGGAAAGTTTGCGCTTATGGGAACAACCGTTTCCCCCGGGTTTGATTTCGAAGATTATGAGCATGGGGATAGGGACAGCTTGATTAGTCAATTTCCACACCACGAGCAATTGATAAAAAGACTGACTACTTAATTGTTTCACATTGCTAGGAG
>JAZGCJ010000338.1:0-5526 GCA_036476895.1 Thermodesulfobacteriota bacterium | reverse complement strand
GCAAAAATTGCACTTGATGTTGCAAAAACTTGCCGGATCAATGTAAACCAAATAAGGGGTAGACAAAGGGATTACACTGGCCAGACCAACTTTTTTATGATGATCTCTATAATTTCCATCTTTGTTTGTAAGTAAGCTTTTCATATCAACGCCTCACACTTTCCGTCTAAGAATTTTTCCAACAATTTGTCTGCATTGTCGTCTAAAATGTCACTGTCTGATGTATAACAGACATTTCCTGCACACAATTTACAATACGGATGCATAAAACGCTCTCCTCTAAGATGCATTAACCGAAACTCAATCCACTCTCTTCCATGCCAAATGTCCACTAAAGAGTCTGTTATTATGTTACCGAATACAATTTTTTCGTTATAGTCAGCATTACATACTGACAGGTTTCCATTTGGAAATATATGCAGTTGAAAGAACGGCTGTGGACATACTTTTATATTTCTAAAGGTATTTCCAATTATATTTACATTATAGTTATCTTTTATGTTTGCATATTCTACATCCCTAAAGCATGGAACTATGTTTTCGATAGATGCATTATCACATATGGGATCAAATATCCGGTAAAACCTTTCTTCTTCACCGTACTCTAAACCTACATCTACAGTCTTTATATACAACTTGCATTTTCCTTTATGATTATAATAATGGCGTATATTATCTATAAAAGCCTCAAAATCCAGATCCACGCCACATATCTCTTTATACTTTTCCTTCGACAAAGCTTCTACTGAAATCAATACTTCGTCAAGCCCGGCCTCAATTAATCGAATATTCATTTCAGGTGATAGAAGCGAACCGTTTGTAGACATATTGATTTTTTCCGCTATATCTTGCTCCTTCGCATATTCAATCATATCCAGCAAATGCTTATTTAAAAGGGGCTCACCATGCCGTATTAAACACAACCGTTTTAATTTATCAGGGAATTCTTTTATTTTGTCTACTGCTGCTGTAAATAATCCAAAATCCATAACGGTAGGATTAAACCCGGATTCTTTTAATTTATGCACCTCCACCGAATGGAAACAAAACTTGCACTTAAAATTACATGCACTTGATACATCGATGTGTATTACAAAAGGAGTATTTAAAGGCAACACGTCTGCAAGCTTACAACGTTTTAATAATTTTCTGTGATTTTGTGTCATACTATCCATCCAATACTAATTATTCGCAGGTCGCATACATTACCAACTCTTCATTGAAATCCCCATGACATCTGAAATAAAACTTATATCCTAAGTCCCAACTATGAATAAGTAATGGTATCCTGGATAAATCTGCAATAGAGTGGTACACACATATTGCCAAATCGGGTCTATAATCCTGTATTATTGTCTTTGCGCCAAGCAAGGCTTCATACTCCGCACCTTCAACATCCATCTTTATAAACGTAGGAACATGATGCGCTAAAACATCATCTATTGATACACATTGGATTACAGATGTGCCTTCTTCGGAAATCCAATTACATGGCCCTTGTTTACCAACAAATTTGAACTGCGCTAGTTTACTATAAACACCACATGGATACGTATAAATGTTATTGGCATATTCACCTTTATTATCTCTAATCTTATGGATTAATACGTTGTAATTCCGTGTGTCAGGCTCAAAAGCAATAAGAGTGTCTATTTTTCCTTTTTCCTCATACAGTTTTTCAATTGTATCACCGTTATATGCTCCACAATCGATAAATTTTGAATACCCTTTTTCGAAGGGAACATCCGTCGGAAAATACTGGTTGTCATATTCAGGACTAGTTGATGCAACATATCTTCCTCTGATATAGGATAATATTGACTCTTCATATATGTTAAAGCTTTTTTCATCTTCGATTATCTTTGCACAGTTTAAAAAATCATCTCTCCTGTTGGTAATAGAGCTCAAATCAGTTTCAAAGTTGTAATCCCCTGTATACCAAACACATTTAATTAAATCTACATTCCTATATCCAAGTTCGGAAAGCTTAATCTTTATCTCTTCATAAAACCTATATCGTGTCGAAATTAATATACATATTTCTTCTTTTTCTTTTTGTGTGAATTCACAGCACTCAGGCCTAAATACAGGAATTCCGTTAATCTTCCCAACATTATCCACATTAACATCCAAAAAAGCACACACATCTATTGAGTACTTTCGCAGTAAATGAAGAATCCATAGTCCCCTGTTTCCAGCTCCGTATATAATAACTTTTTTCTGCATTTTCACATTTTCAATAAATTCAAAAAAGTTATTCTCATTTATGTCACTTGCAGTTATTAATTTCGATAATCTTTCAACATTCTTTGAAGACACCATCATAAATCCCTCATTCCACATCTTTAATCACAAATCGCATATAATACAACCTCTTGATTAAAATCCAAATGACACCTTAAATAAAACTTATATCCTAGATTCCAACCGTTGATTAGCAGCGGTATCCTGCAAAAATCAATAATTGAATGGTACACAGAAATAGCTAAATCCGGTTTATAATTCTGTATCATTTTTTTTGCGCCAAGCAATGCCTCATACTCTGCACCCTCTATATCCATCTTTATGAATGTAGGGATAAAATCAGACAAAACATCGTCTAATGCCACACATTGAATTACAGACGTGCCATCTTCGGAAATCACACCCCCTGAACCCTGCCCGCTATTAAATCTTAATTGCTCAAGCCTGCTCCATACACCACAAGGATACAGAAGAATATTTTCGGCAATAGATTCCTTATTTTGTCTTATCATTTCTGCCAGCGCTTTAAAATTATGGACATCAGACTCAAAGGCAATAACCGTATCAACTTTACCCTTAATCTTTCGAAGCTGTGTTATAGTGTCACCCGTAAATGCTCCACAATCAATAAATTTTGAATATCCTTTTTTAAAAGGAATATCTGAAGGAAAATATTGATTATTAGTTTCAGCCTCTGCTGACATTTTACATTCTGCAGTCACATAGGAGGAAATAGCATCTTCATATATCCTAAAACTTTTTTCATCTTCTAATATTTTGGCGCATTCTAGAAAATCCTTTTTTTTATTGATAATAGAATCCAAATCCTTCTCAAAATTTAAGGGTCCCGGATACCAAACGCATTTCACTAAATTGACATTTTTATATCCTAACTCATTCAGATTTTGCTTTACTTTTTTGTGATAAATATAATTTGCAGCAATTAATATATACATTTCTTCTTTTTCTTGCCTCAAGAAATCATTACAATCAGGTTTGAATACAGGAAGCCCCTCTACTTTACCGATCATCTCGGCTTTTAAATCTAAAAAAGCATTTACATTTACAGAATAGCCTTTCAACAAACTAAGAAGCCACCTTCCCCAATTACCTGCCCCATAAATGACTATTCCTTTTTGTATATTCAAATTATTAATTAGTGCAAAAAAACTTTTCTCATTTATATTGCTTGAAGATATAATCCTAGATAATTTCTCAATATTCCTTGTCGTTGCCATCTTATATTCTTCCTCATTTCACCCGTTTTAAATATCCTCTTGGAGCTGCAGTTATTATTGCCTTACTGTTTACTGGCTCATCTATAATAAAGCTGTCATTATTTCGTAAATACTCATTCATTGCAGTCATGGGATTATCCCCAACATCCCATGGTCTGTCACTGCAATAACCTTTCGGAAAAACCTCCACGCAGGTATCAAACACAACCATGTATGATCCTACCGCAACAAGTTTTCCATACGCATTCATTTCTCCCAGAACGTGCTCATGCGTATGATATGAATCTAAAAAAACCATAATTGATTTCTTGTCTTTTGAAATATTATAAACCTGGTTAACAAGTTCTTCATCCGTTGATGATCCTTCAAGCATTACAATTCTTTTCATCATGGGATGCTTTTCAATCTCAGCCCTGTTATGTTTGCGAATGTCAATATCAATTCCGACAACTTTGCCATTTCCGCCAACAAGTTCAAGCATCGAAGCTGAAAAAATTATACTGCCACCATGGGCAATACCGGTTTCTATAATTAAATCAGGTCTTACTTGCCATATCAGCTCTTGTACGATGAACATATCGTTAGGGAATTGAATAATCGGACGTCCCATCCAGGTAAAATTATACCCATACTTATGTTCATTCGATTTTAGTATCCAATCCAGAGACATCTCTCTAAATTTTTTGTCCTTTCCCATATCCAGAATAGCTTTGCGGCGTTCTTCCTGAAATTCTTCGTTTGGATTCATCCTTGTTCTCCTTTGAAATAGACAAAATAAGTTCTTCATCACCAGGGTCTGTACGAACATCTGATTTCTACAATTTTACGTCAGAGACTGCGGATTCAACTTCTCATTTCTGCATTGCTTTCCGGGGTACGAGTTCTTTGGAGAGCGTGATCTCCAACTCCGCCTCTCGCCTCCGTCCCATCTTGGCAAGACAAAACGCTTTTCCGAGATGAAGACCTTGATGATTCTGAATAAATCTACTGGTTCGATCCAGTCGATCCAGCAAAAGTCCGGCATAAATCTGATCAATATGATTTTGCACTTTCTCATCCGGATGCAGTGCTGGCATTCCGTTCCATGTTTCCGTAAACTTGCCTGATTTTGCCAATTGGACGGCACGATCAATCTCAAAGCTAAACGCATTGCCGAAGCGCTTAACATAAGCCTCATAAGTAATCTGAGTAAGGCGAAGTTTAGTCTCTACAGGCAAAGCTGAGGCCATGAGGTATCGCACATGTTCTTGTATACTCTCACTCGTCGGAAGGGTAACACCGTTTGTTAAATAATTAGGGAAGCAACAACGTTCAATAAATGCAATATTATCTATCCAGGCTTTACTTTTTCCCCGTCGACGGATGAATAACATTTCCGGAATTTGAATAACTTTCCCTTGAAGGACAACGTTCGTTAAATACACAGCATCATTAAAAGGAATAAAGTGGGGAGAATTTCTTGCTAGAGGTGGGATGATGTTCAGCACACTCCTCCGATAAAGTCCATAAATGGCATTGCCAAGGTCCAGATACCGAACCAGACTTGCGTATCTCTCTGCAGGATCCTCCTGATCCAACCGGTATGAGTCGGAGTACTTTCTTCTTGTTCCTGTTGCCGGATCTATCAGCTCGGTGTGAGTGTAAGCCAAAACGACTTTCGGATCCGCATCGAGAGCTTCCACGCATCGACTGACCATCTCCGGTCTACGGGCATCGTCTGCTGCTGCCCACATGAAATACTTACCTGTTGATAGCAGAAAAGTCAGGCGGAAATTCTCAGCGAAAATGTTTTCTGTATTTCGGTGATAGATTACCCGTGAATCTTGCCTGGCAGCAGCCCTGCAAATCTCCTCGGTGCCATCATCGGACGCATTATCTGATATGATTAGCTGGAAATCTGAAAATGTTTGATTCAGTACCGTATCGATGGCTTCCTGCAATGTATCTTCCATGTTGTAAACGGGCATGCCGATACTGACTTTTGGAAATTGATTTGCCATTGTATAAGAATTTATAAAGATTTCTGTTTACTGGCATGGTAATT
>JAZGCJ010000337.1:0-3608 GCA_036476895.1 Thermodesulfobacteriota bacterium | reverse complement strand
GGGCATAATGGCAAAAAATGTGTGCTGGAAATGCGGTTTTAACCTTTATGTCGTATATGATATTGATAAAAAAGTTAAACCATTTCAACTATGAAGAAAAAAATGCCCATTATGAAGTTCAAAAAACACAGTCAAGAAGAACGGTCGATACCGAAATGGGAAGCAACGTTGGTATTGTAAAAAGTGTAAGCGTTCACTTGTCTGGAAGAATAAAACGAATAAACACAAGCGAGAGTTTGTATGGTTTCGACGGTGTGTGCGTGAAGGATATTCAATTGGTCATCTTGCAAGTATAAGCAAACATAGTTCTCGCAAGCTGCGCTACATCACTGATTACTGGCTTAACCGCGAACCACCGCTAAACAAAGAAAAGATAGCGCGATGCCTCTATTTTAAAAGAAAAATGATTCAATTCAGCACACATTTTTTGCCATTATGCCCGGAATGACAGAAAGGATATTATTGCAAGTAGAAAGACTAGGAGACAATGAAAAAATGAGATTGCTTCACGTTTTTCGCAAATACAGCAAAAAAGATTAAAAAAAGACAGGAAATCTATATAAAAAGAGAATGCTTCACAGAGCCTGTACTGAGGAAAGCTGAGGTATCTGCAATGACTGGAAAAATGCAAGCAAAATCGACAAGAATTCGAAATGACAGCATAATAAAAGCGTTATAAGGGGGTAATGGGTATTTTTTATTAAATATCAATAGAATTGCTTATTTCAACGCTGTTTTTGTTATAAATCTTGCAAAATGAATCGATTATGGACTGATCAACGTGTTTTTTGTCTATTTCTTCGTTCTTTTGTAATAATTTCTCGATAGACGTCATTTGGACGTTCTGTATACCGCATGGGATCATCATGTCAAAATATGACATGTCAGTATTGATATTCAATGCAAAACCATGATAAGTAACCCATCGTTTTATACCTATGCCTATTGAAGCGATCTTGCTCCTCTTGACCCATACACCCGTTACACCATCAATTCTCCTCCCGACTATGCTAATTTCATCCAATGTATCTATAATGGTCTGTTCTAAGTTTCGCAGGTATAGATGTACATCACAGTTGTAATTCTTAAGATCAATTATCGGGTAGCCGACCAATTGGCCCGGACCATGATACGTTACATCTCCGCCCCTGCCAATAATCTCGAAATGTATATCGTGTTTTTCAAGAGCTTTTTTGGTTAATAAAAGATTATCTATATTGCCTCGTTTCCCCGTTGTAATTGTGTGGGGGTGTTCAAGTAGCAGTAAGGTATCAGGAATCTCATCATTCTTTCTTTTTTCAAGAAGCTGTAATTGAATTTCTAGAGCTTCAGAATACGCAACGATACCTAATTGATAAACTTGAAGTTCGGTCATTATATATATTCTAAATGAAAGATTGGCTAAGAAGTTATTTTAAGCAGATCCACTAGAAATTTCTAGCCCTTCCCAGTGCAGCCAGAGCAGCTTCCATTACTGCCTCTCCCAGAGTTGGGTGAGCATGTGATGTAATTCCTATCTCCAACGGTGTGGATTCAAGTGTTTTAGCCACGGCAACCTCCGCAATAAGCTCCGTTGCCCCGTGGCCTATAATATGCGTACCAAGTATCTCTCCCGTCTTGGAATCCGAAATCATTTTTACAAAGCCTTCTGTATCACCCGTGCCAACTGCCTTGCCCGCAGCTTTAAAGGGGAACTTGCCAACATTGTACTTGATGCCTTTTTCCACAATCTGTTTTTCGGTATAGCCCACAGATGCTATTTCCGGCTGGCAATATACACACCCTGGAATATTGTCATAATGAACCCTGCTTTTTAATCCAGACATCAGTTCCACAGCCACAGTACCTTCCTCAGAAGCTTTGTGAGCAAGCAGAGGGGGCCCTATAACATCGCCGATTGCATATATATTGCTATTAGTTGTTGTGTACCTGTTATCGGTTTTAATAAAGGCATATTCGTCAAGTTCTACATTAGCACTTTTGAGACCTAAATCATTTGAGCTTTTATAATAGCTGAACGAAGTTGGTGCATCATTACTGACCGCTTTTCTTCCAATAGCAACCAGTACCATGGATGCCGATACTGTATTTTCTGAACCGTCTTTCACATTCTCGAGTGTAACTTTGGCAGACTTCTTAAGCTTTTTGAGTTCCTTAAATTTGGTATCGGTTAATATTTGCATACCGTACTTTTTGAAAATCTTTTCAAGCTCCCTGGCAACTTCTTCATCGGCACCGGGAAGAAGATGGCTTTCCATTTCCACAATCGTTACTTTACTCCCGAAAGCATTATAAACATAAGCAAATTCAGCACCTATATAACCACCACCTATAATTACCACAGAATCAGGAACCTCGCGGTGCATTATCGCTTCATCGCTCGTCATTACGATATTTCCGTCTATTTCCAGTCCGGGAACTGTTCTTGGAACCGATCCTGTAGCGATTAAAACTTTTTCAGTATCTATCTCCAGGTCATTTTTTTTCGACTTTACTCCTACTTTATTCTGAGCTATTAATGTCCCGGTACCTTTATAAAGGTCTATTCTGTTCTTTTTAAAGAGAAATGCTACACCCGTATTTAAGGTTGAAGCAGCCTTTCTACTCTTTTCAATCACCTTCGAATAATCATAAGACAACCCATTGGTTTTGATTCCAAAATCACCGGACCTTTTAAAATATTCATATAGCTCTGCACACTTCAGTATTGATTTAGATGGTATACAACCCCAGTTTAAACAAACACCACCGGGATCGTCCCTTTCTACAACTGCAACCTTCATCCCCAGTTGCGCAGCCCTGATTGCGGCTATATATCCGCCCGGTCCTGATCCTATCACGGTAAGATTATATTTATCCATAGCGGCAATATTATATAAGCAATTGTTTTATCGTCAATTGAATCGAAATTAGCGAGATATTGGATCTTAAATTGGGTTATAATTATCATAGATTTTACGAAATTCGGGGACAAAATAATTAAATTAAAATATTGCCCTGAAGATGAGTTTTTGAATTAAACTTTCAGTGGAGAGTAATTATAAAGTTTTATTTACTATACATCTTCATTTTCTTTGTCTTGATACAAAAACGGTTTCGACTAAGGAGGAGAAATCGGATGGTGTAAATTAGAATGACCGAATCCTCTTATACATCGGATTCGTTAAGGCCGCAAAAATGCTGTCATATTGAACGTATGTGAAATATCTATCTTTTTATTAGTTCTTTCAGTCACTTTGTTCCTTCAAGATGACAGTTGCACTGTCATTTTTTAACGCCTTCGGAATTGATTTTCGCAATTTTTTGGATGCCTGTTTAATCCTTTTCTATTAGAAAAGGATGTTTAAAAGATTAAAATATAGAAAATCAATAATTTTAACCCAGAATTAGGTGACATTTACAGTAATGACAAATGAGAGTAGCAGTTTCTATTTTGATAAGCTGTAGTTTGATACAGGGAGAATAAGTTGTGGAATTGCAATAACTTTGTTAATTTATTTAAGTATCTTAAATTATTAAATAATTCAACTAAATCCTATGAAAGAGAAGGTTAATCAAGAAAATAAATCAAAGCCTCTTGAAGAAATAGAGGAAAAGGAATGGATTGA
>JAZGCJ010000336.1:0-4564 GCA_036476895.1 Thermodesulfobacteriota bacterium | reverse complement strand
GCAACAAGCTGAAGAGATTTGGGGGGAGCAGCCGGATTTAAGCGGTCGAGAGACTGCTCTCATAATCAAACGTGGAACGGACAATAAGTGGGAAACTATCCGCAAGAAAATCAGCAAAAAAAAGTGGGAGACTAAGCTATAACATTAAGTTCATTTCGCAGCTTTCTTATACTGCTCCACTCTAAGAAAAATCATTTATAAGATCAATGTAAAAGCTCAGAGTGTCACCTTTTTTATGAGGCGTCTTAATTCACTGGTACGGTTTTCGGTACGGTTTCAGAGTAGAAACGGGGGAACCACGTGAAAGGCAGTGAAAAGGTAGAGTTTCCTAACTGCCTGTAATTTCACCAATTATGAAGCCACAGGAAGCTACCGGAAAAGTAGGGAAAAAGGCTAGCATAGGATTTCAAGACCGGTGCATTAGCCATTCTGCCAGCCCTCCAATATCGAAGATAATGATTTAATTGTTTCTATATATTTCAATCGCTGCTTAAAAAATCGAATCTAGGAGCTTAACGATAATCGAAATTTTAAGATACATGAAATTTGAAGAATACCAACACAATCAATTATAAACAATTACAAAAATACTTAAATGGAACTCCCTGCAGTAATCTGCGGGGAATTCACAATTTAAATTAGAATCACATCGCCTGTGACAATCCTCTCTACATTGCCATCATCCTTTTTTATCATTAAATAACCGTTTTCATCTATACCAATTGCGACACCTACTATCTCTTTTCCGTTAAACTTGGCCAAAACCCTTCTATTTATGGCACCCCATCTCTCCATCCATTCATTCACTATAGGGGGTTTCCCCATTTCCAAATATTTATTATACCAATGTTCAATCTCCTCTATTAAATTAACTATCATATTCACCCTGTTAATTTCTCTACCAGTTGCTATTCTCAAAGAAGTTGCAATTTCTGCAACCTCTCCCATTTCTTTATCCATATCCTGGTCAGTCATATTAATGTTTACCCCAATACCCACTATAATAAAGTCAACACTTCCCCCCTTTTCCGTCATCTCGGTTAGTACACCTGCTACCTTTCTGTCATCTATAAGTACATCATTCGGCCATTTTATAAATGCATCCGTTCCTTCATTTCTTATAGTTTCAGCCAAGGCAATGGATGAAACTAAAGTTAGAAAAGGAGCATCTATTGCTTCGATATCGGGTCGAAATATAATAGATATATAGATATTTTTTCCAGGTGGGGAAATCCATTTCCTATCAAGCCTACCCTTTCCTATGGTTTGTGAATCGGAAATTACCACTGTACCCTCTGGAGCACCGTTGATGGCCAATTCATGGGCTATTTCATTGGTTGATCCTACTTCTTCAAAGGAATATATAGATTTACCAAATTTTTCTGATTTTAATTGGTTAAATAGTGACTCGCTTCTTATCTTCATAATAGGAAACCCCAAACTAACTCTTGTTAAAAATCTTCCATGTGGAAATTCCTTGTCACTTGAGTTTCTCGTATAAATTAACTGCTAATATCGACTAAACCGTAATATATTTAAATTAACGCAAGATTTATACATTCCTCTAAACCTTGCAAGTCTCATCTTTGCATGTTTTTTATACCTGTTTTTTACTGTCATCACAGCTAGTTATATCACTTTTCTTGTGATATTCTTGTCATGATCCTCTAGTCATAACCCTAAGTACTATATACAAATCCTGTTTCACCTAATAAACTTAATCTGGAGGCGGGATTAAAATGAAAAACCTTCAAAAAATAAGAGCCGAACTGGAAATTAAAAAAGAAGAGTTGGAAGACAGGTTAAAAAAGATTAAAGAAAGTAAAAGAAAGCCGCATGATAAAGATTGGCAAGAACAGGCTACTGAAAGAGAGAATGACGATGTCGTTGACACACTTGGTGAGAACATAATAAGAGAACTTGAACAAATAGATAATGCAATTACCCGAATTCAAAATAATGAATACAACATATGCGTATCATGCGGAGAAGAGATACCAGAAGAACGATTATTGGCATTGCCTTATACAAGTGTTTGTATAGAATGTGCAACATAAAAAGGTTGAGAGATAATGTGCCGTAGAAATGATTGGGTAGAATTCAAAATATTATAGTATTCTGCTTAATTGATCTTGAGGAATCTCAAAGGGTACAACACTTTCATTTATATTTTCTTTGAAGTGACTTAAGGGAATATCCTCAAGAGTACACGTCAAAATAGATCTTATGTGTTTATGCATTATTACCAAAACTCTTTCACCCGGATAACCAAGCGCGATTCTCTTAATCTCAGCTTTTATCCTTTGCTGAGCATCAACAATCTCTTCTGTACCGTTAGGAATTGGAACAGTTGTAGGATCACCTTCGTAGAATTTCCTGAACTCCGGCGATTCCTTAAGGAGTTTCTCTTTCTCAATACCATTCCAGGTACCATGATCAATCTCCCTCAAACCTGCCGAAATTTCCATTTGTATACCAAGGGATTCAGAATATGTACTTGCAGTATCAACTGCACGCTTGAGATCACTGCAAATTATCCTGCCGACATTCAGGTCCTTGATTTTGGGGATATTTTCAACGGCTTCCTTTTTCCCGTATTCACATAACGGCAGATCAGTTGTGCCGATTAATCTGTCTTCTAAGTTCCACTGGGTCTTACAGTGCCTGCCCAAAAATATTGTTGCCGTATTTTTATCAGTATCCATAGGAATATGTGTATAAAGTCCTAATTTTAGATATTATGAATAAAACCAACAAAGCAAATATCTGGATTTACTGGGCAACTTGATTTAAAGACACTTCCTTCAAATAAGGTAAAAATGTCCCTCCTAATAATATATGACCCTCATTTTTCCCCTCTTTCACCCTGTGTACAATATAATCTCTATCAAGACCCATAATATTCACACCATGATCAGATTCTACCAGACACAACAATTTTAGGGCAGAACCATTTGTATTTGCCATCTCATATATGGCTGAATAATTGAGTATTGCAGCCTCTACAGTCCCACAAGGCAGAGAGGGGTTTCCAGCCCCTGCGAAGTATTCTCCATTTTCGAACCACTTGGGATCAGGGTATCCGTGAAAGTGAAGTATAGGCATTCCATTTATAATCAGCTCTGGCATATATAATGAAGCCGCAACTGCTTGTGCAAGAATAACAAAAGTATCGAACGATGGCCTAATGTCTTTTCTTTTTAAATCTACCCCCTTTGGTGTTTGCAGGTATAACTTGCCCTTTACCAACCCTATTCTAACAATATCGGAATTAGGATCTAAATTAGTTTTATCACAGCCAGACCTGGAAGTCACAACCCTTATTTCGGGTAATTGTTGATATATATATGACCCCCTGATATGAGTTTTAACATACCAGTAGTCAGAACTGTTTCTCCTTACATTATCAATGCTGTAACCATCGATCTCGGACAATTCATTCCATTCACTCTCGGATATAAGTTTCGAGCCATGATATAGCGGCGCTTCTGCAATAGCTATAAATCCGTATGAAACCCCTGTTCTACCATCAAGTATCTTCTCCACCACATCCCTGTGAGACAACCTTGATATTTTTTCACTGAACTTTGAACCCTCGGGAAACAAATCTGTACTCTTTAATTTCTTTCCTAAGTTAGAAAGTTGCTGAGCATACTCATAGTTATTAGGGTCAAATTCACTCTTCTCGAAACGAGTTAAAACTGGTGGTTTTATCGGGGCGTACATCTTTGGGATGAGTGAATTTATTACAAAACTTTCAAGGTGATCAATACCGAATGTGGAATCCGAAAGATTCATATTGGTCAATGAGAATTTACTATCAGAAACCCCTATCACTAGTTCAGACATTGTGGAAATTAAATTTTTAATACCAATTGCGATTTTTCTATCGTACGTGGTGTTTCCATCCGCAAATTCGGGATCTAACGGCATCAAGGTTATAATTTGAGTGTTAAATGGATCTTGAACATACCTTGCAGTAAAGTCATCGGCCCATCCACTTATCTTCAATATCTCCATAACAGATCTGTCGGGTGATCTCACAAATCCATAAATTCTTTCTGCTATTCGGCTCATAAATTTTCTAAGCGGAGAACTATTTCTTTTTACATCTATAACAGCATGAATATTGCTTTTTACTTTTCTAAATCTGAGGACTCTTGATATAATGCTGTTCGGAGGTATTTCTGATACTTCGTCCCAAGGTAGAACATTTACCCCATTCTTTATAAGCATTTCTCCCAATTTCTTTCTAAAATTAATTATTACTTCGTTATTATAGCGTATTGGCAAAGGTCTGAAGGTAACCCTGACCCTTTTAGCCATCTCAGAAGGAATTTTAGGGTTGATAATATCCTTATTGATTGGCATACCTGTTAAGTTAATTATAGTCTTAAGCTCTATGTCTGCTATTTCAAATGATTTCATTAACCTCATCTCCCGCTAAATCCATAGATATAAACCCTAATATAAGTTTGAGAGTTTAATCATCTTATTAAAATTTGATTTCTTACTAAAATTAAATATCTAATATACTTAAATATAAATAAAAAGACATATATAA
>JAZGCJ010000335.1:0-2843 GCA_036476895.1 Thermodesulfobacteriota bacterium | reverse complement strand
TGGGTAAGGCTCAATTGAAAAGGATGGGTAATGGTTAAAGACCTAACCATGCACTTAACTCGGACATTAACTTTTGATGTGAGCAGTTCAATGAATATAGTCAAACGTCCGCTTACGCTGGAAAGCGGACGTTCAAATGAAAGTAATACTAGTCAGCTATCGGCCAAAAGCGGACGCCCGACAAAAATATTGAAGCAAACGAAAAACGGTTTGTCCCTGATTACTTAGTTAAACGTGTAATTGCCCTATTATGTGCGAACATGCGCCGGGTGTGCCTACTTTTTTATTCAGACTAAACCTACACCACATATATTGATAATGAACTACATTGATAAATAACCTTATGGAATAAATAATTAGAATTATGATCTATATAAAAGCAACTCTTATTTGTCTCCTGATCCTCAACTCCTTAAATGTCAATGCCGAGGTATATAAAGTCGAAATTTCTTCCAGGGAAATTATCTTGAGTGGAAATGAATTTGGTAATCATGGTACATATGAACTTTTAAAAGGAAATATTTTTTTCAGGTTTGATCCCAATAATCCATCGAACAGAAAGATCACAGATATCTCCTTGGCTGAAAAGAATGACCAGGGCCTTGTGGAAGCATGGTCAAATCTGGTTGTGCTAAAACCCGTGAATCAGAATAAATCCAGAGGTGTTGCCCTGGTGGAGGTAAGTAATCGCGGTGGCAAATTTACACTCAGCTATTTTAACAGAGCTACTTCGTCCGGATTAATACCTTTCAGGCCCGGTGACTGGGGTGATGGGTTACTTATGGAAATGGGGCTTACTTTGATCTGGATCGGCTGGCAGTTTGACGTACCTGATCATAAGGAGATCTTAAAATTAAGAGTTCCTATTGCAAAAAATACCGATGGTAGTTCCATTAAAGGCCTCGTAAGAAGTGACTGGACCCTGGATCATCCGGCAAAACAATTAGGACTAGGTCACCGAAAGCATATTCCCTATCCCGTATCAGATCCTGATGATTCTGCCAATGTTCTGACTGTGAGGAACGGCAGGGATACACCAAAAACTATCATTCAGAGAAATAAATGGAGATTCGCACGCGTTGATAAGAATAAAAAGTCAGTTGACGGGCTTACACCTGTGGTAGACGACCCGAATTACATTAATAAAGAAAACGGATTTGAGGAAGGCAAGATTTATGAATTAGTCTACAGAGCCCAAAATCCACCAGTAGTCGGATTGGGATTGGCTGCTATAAGGGATGTAATTTCTTATGCCAAATATGACGATAACAGTCCCTTCCCGGTGAAACTAGGGATTGCAGCCGGAGTTTCTCAAACAGGCCGTTTTATCAGACACTTTCTTTATCAGGGATTTAACAGGGATGAACATGACCGAAAAGCATATGATGGACTCATGGTTATCACTGCCGGTGCTGGTAGAGGGAGTTTTAACCATCGGTTTGCTCAACCATCCAGGGATGCACACCGGTATTCAGCATTTTTTTATCCCACGGATATTTTTCCTTTCACTGGCAGAGTCATCACCAATCCGGTAACAGCAAAGAGTGATGGTTTATTAAGTCATTTGGATAATAAATACTGGCCTAAGATCTTTTATATAAATACAGGATATGAATACTGGGGAAGGGCAGCCTCTTTGATTCATTCGTCTTTTTATGAAGATAAAGATATCAAACCCTTTAAAAATGAACGGATCTACCATTTGGCCAGCGGTCAGCATTTTGTAGGAAGATTTCCACCAACGCCTCGTACTGCTCTTAAAGGCAAGCGTTTTTACAGGGGAAATCCGTTAAATTTCAGCGTAAATTACAGGGCATTATTAGCAGCTCTGGTTTATTGGGTTAAAGATGATATACAACCACCAGAAAGTGCCTATCCGAAAATTGAGGATGGAACCCTAGTAAATTTTAAAGAGACTGGTTTCCCGGAAATTCCGGGTCTGGATTATCCTACTACTATACATACTGTATATATAACCAACTACGGCCCAAGGTGGGAGCGTGGCATTGTAGATATTCAACCTCCGGAGCTCATCCAAGAGTTTATTCCTAAAGTTTCAAAAGTTGACTTTTGTGGAAATGAAATTGCGGGTGTCCGGAATGTGGAAATACTTGTCCCATTGGCAACTTATACACCCTGGAGTCTGCGTACAGGGTTTGCAGGAGAAAGCCATGAATTAGCTGATTTCGAAGGCACGTATATTCCATTTCCGAAGACAGAACTCGAAAAAAATATCAGCAATGATCCCAGGCCCAGTATTGAATCTTTGTATCATTCCAAGGAAGATTTTTTAAAAAAAGTATCCAATGCAGCTGATATGTTAATCAATCGAGGTGATGTTTTATCTCGAGACAAAACATATTTGATTGATAATGCCAAACAGTATTGGGCATGGATTCATAAATGATAAATCCTGATAGAAAATTTTTAATTATCTAAGACAAAAGACTAAAAATTTCGGTATATGTGACTGAGTGTGGGCTGACAAATCACATCCCTGCTATTTGCCCTTGGGATCACGTTAAAATATGTTTCAATTTTTTTCCGATAAATCTTCGAGTCCCATCTCCGCTAACATATTTTTTGTAAATGGTATTTATGCACGCATACAAGCATAAATTTCCTTGGTCTTTTTTGAAGGCTCTGTATCCCGTCAAAGCATATGAGACACAATTGAGCTAAATCTTAAGAGAGACTTCTGGTAAGTAATCAGGAAGACCATTTTTTTTGTGTTTCGATATTTTAAAGCTAACGTCCGCTTTGGGTCGAAAGCGGACGCTTAGCAAACCAATTTCAAAATTCACATTTGAGAGTCAGCTAACGGCCAATGAAGAGTAAAAAGG
>JAZGCJ010000334.1:0-3368 GCA_036476895.1 Thermodesulfobacteriota bacterium | reverse complement strand
ATCGAGTATCATATACCGCATGACTTGCACGTCTTATGGTCATGCTAGTATCTTATTATATATTAATGTTTTTTTAAAGGATAACGTTTCATCCCCGCCATAAATGGCGGGGTATTCACGTTATGTTTTTCATAAAGGGTCTTTTATCGTACAGAAATGTACGGAGGAAAGGAGTAAAAGCCCCTTTGTGTTACAAGGAAGTATTTAAAAAGCCTTACTGCCAAGGATGGTGTATGTGAATTCTGATCGAATTCATTAATATCTTTAGCAATAAGGCTTTTTTTATTATTGGTTGTTACAATATATTTATAAATTTTAAGTATGTTTGTAAAAAGCTAAGAAAAAAATCAATAGTCACTGAGGAAGGGAGGGTGAGATTACACATAAGCGTTTTTAGTTTGAGGTAAATTTTTGGGAGTGTGCGGGTTCCGGAAGAAGTGAAACGTTCCATGAGCCTTGTGTGGAACACTGATGGTGTTAGTCAAACAGTATATGTGGAAAGGGGGTGAATTCTTTAAGACTGTAACAATTTAATGAATTTTAGAAAAGAGGATTACAAATGAAAAAGTTATTAGTGCTTTTATGTGTGACGCTATTCTTTTTTGGAATAACGGGAATGGCGAATGCAACCCTATACGACAGAGGAGGCAGCCTGATCTACGACAGTGACCAGGACATCACATGGCTCCAGGATGCCAACTATGCTCAGACATCGGGCCACGATTCAGATGGCCTCATGACCTGGGATAATGCAATGGTCTGGGCCGATCAGTTAGTCTATGGGGGATTTGATGACTGGCGTCTGCCCACAACCGAGGATGGGCCATATGTATTTGGCTATAATGGCACAACCACAGCAGGTTATAATATAACCACCAGTGAGATGGGGTACATGTATTATGTGAACCTGGGGAACCCGTGGTATTCTGGGATTCTAAATAACACCGGTCCTTTTATTAACCTGCAGCCCGACCTCTACTGGTCAGGTTCTGAGTTTACTTCCTGGTCAGGCCACGCGTGGACCTTCTACTTCTACAATGGCGTCCAGGACGACTACAGTAGGGGGGGACCACTACTTCTATGCCTGGGCTGTGCGTGACGGTGATGTGGCACTCCCGGAAATAGAAGTTCCGGTATATATCAAACCCGGTTCCTGCCCGAATCCACTTAACATAAAGAGTAAGGGAGTGCTTCCGGTAGCCATACTCGGAACGCCTGATTTTGATGTTAACACAATCGATGTTAATAGTATAATATTGAATGGTGTTACACCAATTAGGAGTGCATATGAGGATGTAACAGCTCCGTCTGAGTTAGAACCATGTGACTGCGAATCATTAGATCCTGATTCTTTTGAAGACCTTGTATTGAAGTTTGATAAACAAGCCATTATTGAAACGCTTGGAGACGTTCAGGATGGAGATGAAATCGAAGTTACCCTTACGGGGGATTTACTTGACGGTACAGCCATTGTGGGTATAGATTGTGTCGTGATTAAGGGCGTAAAATAAGATGAAGAATATGGAAAAGAGGTGCGTTAATTACGTTGCGTGCCTCTTTTCCGTTTTATACTCAACTAAGACGCTCTCACGAATCAAGTGAGGAAAGGAGGTGAAGATTACGATAAGCGTTTTTAAGTTGAGGTAGGTTTTTTAAACAAGAAAGGAGAAATACGATGAAGAAGATATTCGTAATTATTTTGGCATTTGGATTGACTATTTCTATGGCAAATTATTCGCAAGCGGACTGTGTAACCATCCAAGAAGGACCTTTATTTGCTTCAACTGGGGAGTTGTTAACCCCAGGATACGATGAATTTGGCTACAACTATCAAGCCCATATGTTAAACGGAAGATATTGTGATGCTGATCGTGTAGAAGGCGGAGGACCTTATTGCGACGTTGATCTCATGATGAAATGGAATAATGCGTGGTTGAGCAACATGGATTGTGTTGGTGATGGTAAGTTGGATAGACATTTTGGCTATCCTTCTTACATTGGTTCAGGCGCCTAGCTTACAAACCACCAGTCGGGTAAGGTTGAGTGGCCAGAAGGGTCAGGCAAGCTAAAAAAGTGGACATACTTTATCAAGATTGTTGCAGCACCTTCAGACGCCACTAAAAGTGGAGGTGTATGGCATGCAGCAGACGGTACTAAGATTGGCCCAGTGATATGGGGTGACTTTGCTATAATTCAAGAAGTATCCAATGATCCGTCAGCAGGACAACACGGAATACTCTATAAGAGTCCTGCAGGTCCTGGATTTGGAATTTATGGCGCAGAGTAAATAGCAGTTATAATCAGTTTTGTGGGGCTATCTCAATTAATCGGGATAGCCCTTTTTTTATTGCCAGATTCATGTTTGTGGCCTGAAGAAATGGCAGCCATGGGGAAATGAGGGCATACCTCTCTCCTGAGAGGTCATTGATAATAAAACTCCAACCTTTGTTCTTGAGAATATCCTCGACAAGAATCTGCACTTTTGTGGGTTAATAGCATGGTTAATAGCGTCACATCTCTCCACTTGACAATACGTTTAATTTAAGATTTCAGATTTGGGATTTATAATTTTAGGATTGCGTAATTCTAATAGTATATTGTAGCCTCAATGTTTAAAAGCGGTACTAAGTATCTCTGTTATTACAGGTAGACCTCAACTTAAGTCTGATATTATTCTTAAAAACTCATCGATATCATTAAGACCAACATAAAAGACTCAATTTTGGTTATCTTTCAGTTCGTGTAGGAAAAATTATGATTTTCTAAAGGGCATTTATGAGTTCATCTTTTAAAATGATGTTTAATTTTGGTTTTTTTATTTCAAGGATAAGCTCTATGACTTCTTTTATGTTATGAATAGCCTCCTCAATGGTTTTACCTTGAGTAAAACAATTTGAATGTTCTTTACATTGTGCTATGTAAAAATTTTCGTCTTTTTCTATTTCTATTGTAAATTTTTGCATGTCGAGTCTCCTTTAACTGATTTTTGACATAAATTCTACCCATGGAACGTGGATTCCCTTTGCTATTTTCTGAGCTGTTCCAGGGGATATCTCTCTATGTCTTCCTATCGGAATTTTAATATTTCCATTTGTTAAAATTGTATGATTCCTTCCTTCTCTAAGAAATTCAAACCCGTATTCTTTTCATGCTTTGATAATTTTTAGTCTTGCACCCTTTTTCTTATCATAAAGGAGATAGGGGGGTTTTCATTATTATATCGAAGACTATAGGGGTAGGTTTTAGAATTTCGCTTATGAAATTTTTAGTTTTAACTTTAGTTCACTTTCCATTTTAACTCGTTTTAAATGATGAGTTTGAGACGTTTGAGGTCTTCTTCATTCCATTTAGTTCCATTGAGGAAACTT
>JAZGCJ010000333.1:0-4399 GCA_036476895.1 Thermodesulfobacteriota bacterium | reverse complement strand
CAATTATCCTCAATACAGATGGGTATGTAGCTGAGTGTATAGCCAGCAACATCTTTATTGTGGGCAGCAGGAAGGTTATAACTCCCTCACTAGATACGAATATCCTGCCGGGGATAACACGGAAGATCGTACTTGAAATTTGTAAGGACAATAATATTTCGGTTAGTGAGGACCGTTTCAGGATAGAAACGTTAATAAAAGCAGACGAGATGTTTATTACTAATTCTTTAATGGAAATAATGCCGATAGCTGAGGTTGAAGATAATAAGATAGGAAAAACCATACCGGGAGAAATTACGAAGCAGCTTATGAACGCTTACAAATGTTTAATCCGAAAATGACTCTGGAATCCTCCCGAAAGGGAGGTGCTTTGCTTTCGCAAGGAATCCATTTCCCTGTTTCGTATTGCCCTGAAAAAGCATGAAGGTTTAATCTAAAATTAGATTATCCCCACCTACCGGAAGGAATGTCATTTGATTAAGGAGTTTGGCTCATGTTTATTGTCAAACGCAAAAAAACAAATCTCCCTAAATCCCTCTTTACAAAAGAGGGGCTTCTAATTTTCCCCCTTTGAAAAAGGGGGTTAGGGGGATTTTCCTTTTAATTAAATGACATTGCTACATGACGGGCAGGTATCGTATTAAGATATACCACTTGAAATAAGTCAAATATTTAATAGAATCCGTTACTATACAGAAACTATATAATAACTTGTTAGAGCATATATGAATAAACCACATCTAGATCATATTGAGACTGCATTCCTACAGTTATCCTTTGCGATAAAGCTCTGGAATTATCTTGATGTACATAAAATAGATAAAAGCGAATTTGATATAGATCTGACAATCAAAGACGAAAGTAACTGTGTGTGTTTGCTCGGTAATGAATTTGAAAGGTATGAAGACATACAATTAGCGTCAGAAAATAATATTTCTATTTGTTTTGGTGCTGCCGCAATAACCTTATGGGAAGCAATTAGTGAAAAAACTGGATTAACGAATAAAACCATGAATCCTGATAACAGCAAGGAAGAAAATATTGCAGCGTTAAGCTATATGATTAGGTGCTGTTTTGCTCACGGTACAGCTGTTCCTGTTTGGTCAATTAAAAATATCAAATATAAAACTATTTATACCATAGGAAGCAAACCTATTGATTTAAGGTATATAGCTGAGAACCAACCATTTGACTATTCTTCAATTGGTGGTTATGAGAGCTTATGGTTAATAAAAAACGAGGCAGAATTGCTAAATCTGCTCTAACAAAAGTTTAAAGGATGCTCTCAAATGAGACTTCACAACCTCGTACTCGTAGATATTCAAGGTGAAGCTGACAATTTTACTTACATTTATGCTGTACTTGCCAAATCATTTTTCAAAAAGAAATTTTTAAAATATACATTTAATTCAAAATTACCTCATTATTGGTGGACTGAAATTCAAAAGAACATGATGAACAAAAAAATCTTTTTTGAAGATCTAACTGAAAATCAACCAACTGATTTAGGAATTGGTACTTTAACTTATACAACATTCTCAAAAGAAGATTTAAATAAATATGGAGAAGATGTTCAAAATTGGAAAGCTTTAAGAGATGTGGCAGTAGACAATCAACTGAAACTATCTCGAGAATACAACGATAAATATGGTATTCCAGATTTATCGAATAATTAATTTAGGAAACGGGTCAAGTCTGCTTATGGCTTAACTGATATTATTTTACGTATACAGTCGTTTATTAGATTAGCTATCGGCAGCCTTAACCCCTTGAATTTAAATCAGATGTCACTTGAAAAAAGTCAATTATTTTATAAAATCCGTTACTATACAGAAACTATACAATAACTTGTTATATTTTAAAAAAAGGATGATTGAAATGTGGCAAATTGAGGAGTTGCAACGTTATATAGAAACGAACAGTAACGACGCGCTGTTTAATTCCAAAACAGTATTTCTTTCCAATCCAAAGCAAATTGAGGAAATTGAGGATATTATCGTTGACCAAATTTGGCCTGGGGTTACAAAAGCATTACATAATGTTCCCATCACAACAAAAATTGGAACAGGACAGTCTCCGAGAGAAGGAATTCATGAAAAAAGGCATGAATATACAACAAGGGAATTAGTCTTTTTACTCGAAGATCCAAAACGACCTTATGGACCGTCCAGTAATGTGCCTTGGTATTGTCGAGGAAAGATAGAATGTTCATTAATGAGCTACATGATCAGCTTAGATTTTATGGTGCATTTTCCAGAGAGAATCAGTTTTCAAAAAATACTAAATCTGCTAAAAGAGCCAAAGATGCAGGGATGTCCGCCTGAGCTTTCTTACAATGAAGCGTCCGGTGATAAGTCAATTTTTTCGGTCTCCTTCACAAAGGGAAGTGGAGCAGGCTGGGGGTTAAAAACCTACGATGAAGCAGGAGAACACGTTTTTAAAGAAGTAAAAAAGAATATGAATGTTATTGAAGCGGTATACGACTTAGAAAAAGACTTTGAAAATATGAGTAAATTTAACAGTCTTCATCGTGCCCTTCTTGAGGCATACGAAGCATACTAAAATATAACAAGGCGCTCCACTTGACCACGAACAGCGTGTCTTTTTTTAATGACCCTCTGCTAATAATGCTTTTCGTTATTTAATGTTTGTTTTGCTTGTTGCTCGTGCCAAGTGAGCTTTGTCGTTAGGCATAATTCTAACATACAATCTTTGTAACAAATAAATATTTGTTGTTTGACAAACAAGGTACACCAATATGGAAGTTAGAAAAATTAAAGATTTATGTCAACTTAAGGATAACGATCTGTTTGAAGTAATAGCACAGGGTTTAAAGCTTATCTACGAAAACGCTAAATGTATCATTGATGGTTCAATATTTTTAAAACAAAATAAACGTAATCAAGGATCGGAAATCTTAGAAAATTTAGGAAATGAAGAAGCTGCTAAATTTTTAATCCTTTTAGATGCAATCCGTTGTGATCGTAAAAATAAAGATGATTTTAGTAGGCAATTAGGATATTTTAATGACCATTTAGCTAGAAATATATATGCCCTTTATTGTGATACGAGTCCAGCCGACTTTCGTGAAGTCCGGGAAATTATCGAAAGGGCACGAGAGGTGTATTATATTGATGGGCCAGAATGGAAGAATTGGGTTTTTCGAAATATACACCTTTCTAAAAGAGAAAGTTGCATGTATGTTGATTATGTTAAAAGTGACAATAAACATCATTGGATTTCGCCTAATGATCCACCAAAAAAAGATGCGATATACGGTTCTCTTCATCATTCATTCATCTTTAATCTTATTAACGCATTACACACCACAGGCTGTACAAGTTCTGACGGTTTGAAGGTGGTAGCATCCAAATGGAGACCAATTGAAATAAAAGATAATATGTCTCGTGGTGAACTAGAAGATATAAACCGTGACATTTTAGAAGAATTATATAAACGTGGTCTACTGCATAACGTCAAAGAGGAATTTAATATATTAATAAGGTATTGGTTGTACCCATTATACCCGCTTGATTTAAGAGTGAAAGAGATGGATCTAAAAAAGATGCAATCTGAAGCAGATAAAGTATCAGAGGATTTCCTTGAGCGAGAACATATGCCAGAAAACTATTAGTAAAACGCCCAGGTCGGACTTGATTATTGGCGTGCTCAGCGAAGGGTAGTGTAATCTAACGGGTGAAATCCCGTCATGGTAGTGTCGAGGGTCAAACCTTCATAATTCATTTTAATATGGAAAAGCCTAACATTGGTATTAAGCTAACCGCCAATTAGCCGTGCTTTTCAACATTTTTTCTGCTTTCCAATATATAGTCTTTTTTGCTATCATACCGCTCAGGCGGCGGTAGCTTACCTCAACGTTAAACGTAAATCGAATTAATTTACATGCAATGTAAAGGAGACGAAAATGGACCACTACTATGTAAATAATATTGCTCAGAGCACGGGCGAACACGAAGTGCATAAGGAAGGATGTACATATTTTCCTAGTAATAGAAAATACCTTGGCTATTTTTCAAACTGTCAAGAAGCGATTCAAAAAGCAAAGACTATTTATTCAAATATTGACGGCTGTTATACCTGTTCAAGGCCGTGTCATACAAGATAAGCCATAATAGGGACTATTTTCTCTATTTGTCAATAAACGGTCGCTGTCCTTTTATTTATTTGTTTAAAGTTTAATTTAAAATGGATCTCGGTACAATTACGGGTACTGCTTTGGGTATGATTTCAAACATCGTAGGAACGTAACCGGCAAAGTCACCATCCATTTGATAGGGAACATGTGAATCTGAAGTAACGGACACAATCTTACCTTTAATATACCTGACATCTTCTGATTCGGGCAGAGTTCTCATAAAGGCTTTCCAGACATGTCTTA
>JAZGCJ010000332.1:0-2392 GCA_036476895.1 Thermodesulfobacteriota bacterium | reverse complement strand
AATTATTTTTTTGCAAAAAGGATAATAACCCTGTGCCATTTCTATATTTATAAAGTAGATTGTCTGCGGGAATTCCCACACAATCGCCCACCCTCCGTTTCCAGCCCCATACCCCCTTCAATCTTGTTGTAAATTCCCATCAGCTTTGTTGTTACTTATCTCTGATGAAGGGAGATGCGAAAGTGACGCTTATCACTTTAAATAGTAACCATCAATAATTTCCCTCTTTATTGTCTTATTGACTACACATTTCAGAGTTAAAAATATCTATAGTTGGTCAGTAATTAACTAAAGAAAGAAATATATAATATTATATTTGAAACGATAACTAACTAAATGATAACTAATTTTAAGGAGAATAGAGATGACTGCAATAAATAAAATCAACTTGATTATCAGTGGAATTTTCTTGATGGCAGTAATTACAGGTTGTTCTACAGTTCTTGTGCAATCAGACTATGATCGAGAAATTAATTTCGCTACTTTTCATACGTTTGATTGGACGGCCCAATCAGAAAATTCTGGTTCAAATGCTGTTCAACAAAATACGCTTTTTGAAAGACGATTAAAAAAGGCCGTAGATAAGGAATTAACAGCTAACGGTTTCCAAAAGCAAACGGCAGAGAGACCTGACTTCTTGATCGCTTATAGCATCCAGGTAAAGGATAAAGTGAATCTGCTTTCCAGTGGATATGGTTACGGAGGTTATGGTTAAGGAGGCTTTGGTCACGGCTATGGTCACCACGGTTATGGTCACCACGGGTTTCGTTACAGATTTGGTCACCAAGGTTATGGCCGCCACAGGTTCGCTTATAGATCGGGGTATTATGGTGGTGGCGGACTTGTCGAAATCACGTTAGTCTTGGACTTTATTGACCCTGAGTCGAATAATGTCATCTGGCATGGATTGTATAAGGATGAAATTGATGAGATTGGAATTATGATTATGACTGAGGACAAAATCACCAAGGCCGTAAAGAAGATTCTTAAAGAGTTTCCACCTGACCAAATGACTATTACGGACCGGTCTTTCTAATATACCCAAAGAGATGTTGGGTGTAAACACGGATCGTTAGATTCAGATACACAGAGGGACGAACTCTGCGAGTATTATTAAAATTTTACTGCTTATTGCAGACTTTTGCGAGAGCGACTGCAGAAAGTTTTTTAGTATTTGATAAAAGTATCAAAATAAAAAACCCCCGCCTATGTTATTAAGCAGGGGATTGTAAAGAGCAATTTAATATAGATATTATTTCATCAGCACCATCTTCTTAGTTTTAACAAAAGAACCTGCCTGTATTCTGTAAAAGTATATCCCGCTTGGCAATGCCGTTGCGTTAAACTCAACTTTATATCTTCCTGCTTCTTTTTCTTCATTTATCAATTGCTTTATTCGTCACAAGTACGGCATAGTATAATTTTAACTATTGTTTATTATTATATCTATCTTGATTTAACCGCCATAAAAAATTTTCTCACCTACGTCTTTTAGAGTTAGAGTTAAATCATCAGGACGACCTGTTGGCTCTTTTTTAACTCCTGCATCGACAACTTCTCCTATAAAAACAGAATGGTCTCCCTTCTCAACAGTTTGAATTAATTTACATTCTACATAAGCAGAACAACTCTCAAGGACAGGCGCACCAGTACTTCCAGCTTCATATGCTTCACCATTAATTGTATTGCCATCTTTTTCAGTCGGTTTGAAGAATGCATGTGCAGTTGATTGTTGATCCTTTCCAAGAAAATTTAATGCAAACACACCTGCTTCTTTTATTAAACTATGTACACCTGAATCGGCTTTTACACCCATTGCAATTAAAGGCGGCTCGAACGATGCTTGAGTAACCCAGTTAACTGTACCTGCTGCAATTCTTCCATCTTTTGTTTCGGCTGTTAATACATACAATCCATAGGGAATCATTCTTAAAGCAGTTTTCTTAGCATTTTTATCCATAGAGATTCTCCTTTAATGAGTTATGCTATACTCCACACTTTGGGGGAAAATAATAGGTTGGAATAATCTGGTTAAAACTATATCTCAGTCTACTACTTTCCTAAAGCTGTAGAATTCAGTTTCAATCAACAATGGTTAACTTGTAAAATTATTTGCATTAAACCAAAAAAAAAGATTATTAAATTTGCATGAGATTGAATGCGCCCTTCACGCCAACAACCCCCACCCTTCATTTTAGGGCTGTATGGTGGTCAATCAGGTTGAAAATTTCGGTCAATTGTTAAGTTAAAAGTCTCACTCAAAACTCTTGATAGCATCATCTCTTGTTTTATATGGATCAAATAAATTGAGAGTATTTGTGATTTCAAATATATCCTCTTTAGCATTAACAGGTTTTACTACCTTCAACTTATTGCCGATGTGATTCATCAT
>JAZGCJ010000331.1:0-5231 GCA_036476895.1 Thermodesulfobacteriota bacterium | reverse complement strand
ATACTCCAGAGCCAGGAGCATTTGTGACAGTAGAAGCCGTCCTTGGCAAGTACATTGAATCTTTTTTTTGTCATTCTTTTTCTAAATAATTGATATTCTTCGCTATTCCATATTTCATTAAATGTTTGTTTGTTTATGTCACCCAGAAAAAGATTTTCACGAGGTTCAACAAAGCAATAACTCACCAAACCGTCATGACAAAAAGTAATGGATGACCATGGGAAGACACAGCAGGGAAATTTATCGTAAGGAAGTTTTTCGTAGATTTCCAGGTTGCCTTCCTCAATCTCACCCTGGAAATTATACATAACATGAAAATCAACAGATGATATTCCCGGAAAATTTTCTTTATAAAATTGAATAACTTTATCCTTTTCTTCTAATGAATTATCTTTGCATTTCACATAGTCCACGAATACATATGGTCGTTTTTCCTTGGGTAAATCTAAAATTAATTCTGACAAGTCTTTTAAATTATTTTCAACTAAACTGAATTTGTTCACCCCATGAACCTTACTATATATTTCTGGAGAAACTGCACTAACGGAAACCCCCATAGAATCAATATATGGGAGAACTTCAATTATTTTTTTTCTCGTCATTACAGTACAATTAGTGTGCAATGCAATATGAATATCCGGTCGTTTTTCCTTAATATACTGGACGATTAACGGAAGGTATTTGTTTAAAAAAGGTTCTCCTTGTTTTTGTAAATATATTTTTTTAACAGAGACAGGAAGTTGGCCAACTATCTTTTTTAATAGTTCAAGGCACATAATGCCTTTTTCAGGTCGCATCGAGCTTGAATGAGCACAAAAATTACACTTATTATTACATATATTTGTTATGCTTATGTATACTAACCATGGATTTTCTATATATGTCTCATTGTTCGCCCACTGTGTAATAATGTCGGTATTCATGGAACTTTCTCAATTCAAAGGATCAACAATAAACTTTATTGTGTTTTCAACATAATCAGCCAAGGCAACAGCATCTTTTCTTGTTTTTCCTTCAGTAACAACAAAACCGGCACGGTCGTGGGAGTTCCCCAAAAGACCTACTTTGTCACCGGGTCTTTTTACTATGCCTAAATCAAGTAAACCTTCCAAATCCTTTACTTTTTCAAAATTTATAACTTTCTTCAGTATGCCTTGTGAGGGATTAAAAAAGCGATAGACACAACCATTTTTATTGATTTCCTGTAGTGTGACACAGTCGCCAGTTAATAACTTGGCAAACTCTACAGGCGCCTTAATTCCTGAGGTAGATTCTATGCAAGTATGAAACACATGACCACCACCACCACGTGCCCCGATTTCTACTAATTTGGGGCCGTCACATGTGATGATAACTTCTGTGTGAGCCATGCCGTTTTCTATTCCAATGGCCGTAACGGCCTGTACAACAAGTGCTTCCACTTTTCTCAAAGTATCTTCACAAAACTCTGCCGGATAATTCAAACTGGTTGCCACTCTTGTCCTGATGTTTGGTTTAACCTTGTCACTCTCAGCCAGGATATGTACCTTTCCATTAACTGAGAGGCTTTCAATGGTCAACTCTATCCCATCCAGATATTCCTCAAGGATAAATCGAGCATTTTTGACATATGGTTTAGCAAAATTAAAAGACCACTCAATGTCTTCAACTGATCTAATGACAGAAACTCCTCGGCCGGAACCCCCACAGTCAGTTGGCTTGAGTACACATGGAAATCCGATCTCGCCAATAGTATTGCGCAATTCATTCAATGACGAGATGACCTTGTAGCGGGGAATTGCCAAACAATCATTACGCCAAACATCGCGCATAAGCCCCTTATCATTTGCAGCCTCGACGACTTCATAAGGTAAACCAACAAGACCCATTTTTTGAGACACAAATGAAGCTGTACGTGTCCCAAAATCATTTACTGCCATAATGCCATCGATCCGCTTTTTTTGTGCGAAATCTAAAACTGAAACTTTATCAACAATATCTATGGACTCAAACTCATGGGCGTATTTTGCCCCTGGAGCTCCAGGGTTCTTATCAATAGCCAACACATAAAATCCTGCTTCCATCAATTGCTTGATGATTTGTCGATAATAATACCCGGCGCCTAATACCAAAATTTTCTTCATTATTATTTGTTGTTCTTATATTTTTTTAGGCAAACCGTTTCAAAGGTATCCCATTTAAGTCGATCAATACAATCAAACCATATGTCTTCCTGCTCTTCTATTAAATCCAATTTATCTAAAAATGTTTTTACATGGTATTTTTTAGGGATAATAATTACTCCACTATCATCACATACCGCAACCGCACCATCAAAATATTTTCTTTTTTCTTTAATCTTTTTATCTGATGGTTTGCCATTTTTCTTGTTAAAACAACCAATAGGTGTTATACCTTCCAGCCAGATAGGCCAATTTTCCTTAATAAGATGAGGAGCATCACGCATATGCCCACAAACAACGATTGCGCATGCTTGTCTGTAAAGCATTAAAAATTTCGATACTAATGAACCGAATATTGCTCTTTGATTGCAATTAAACGTTTCAACAACAACGACTTGGTCCTCTTGCACGTCGCGTAATTGTTCATGGCATCCCCAATTGCTTTCATTATAAGCATAAGCCCAAAATACTCTACCAACTCTAAAGTGCCCTTTGTTTAAGGTATAAACGTTAGGTAAATTACCGGACTTATTCATACAATCAGCAATTTCAGTTGTAGAAATCCTATTCCTTTTTATTTTGTCAATAATTTGTTCTGAGATGTTCATTTGCCGCTCCTTTCATCAAGAGGTTGGGGTGATATCTTTGCTTCCTTATGTGTAATTGCTTTCATAATTGCTTTCTTTTAAATCACATAAACGGTTCAAATTCGTTACGATTCTGAAACACATAAAGAATCGCACTTTAAGATATTCAATAAGTTATTACCAATAATGTTATTATATTTGTCACCACTTAAATTAATTTCTGAGGAATACATATTAAAAGTATTTAAATATTGAGATGGCGTAAATTCCGGAAAATCTGAACCTAGTATTAATTTTAAATCGCGTCTGGAAAGTAAAAAGCAAATGTCATTTTGTATGGATGATGGGGAATAATAAAGAATAGTTAAAGATAAATCTAAGACCAAATTTTTAAATGCACCGACAAACTCAGCCAATTGAAGCAATTGTGATCCACACGAATGTAAAAGAATAAATCGCAGGTTAGGAAAACGAACAGCTAATTCATGAATGGTGTCGATTGGTGCCTTTTTCAAGATACACTTATTACTTCTAAATAAAGTATCAAGCCAAACAGATATGGGATTAGAAAATGAAGCTATTTCCTCCAAAATTGCCAGGCACCTATTGTCAAGAGGATCATAGCCATTTAATCTTGGATGTAACTTTAGAACCTCATATTCTCCGTCTGTAAGCAGACATCTTGCTGCCTGTGCAGCTTCTTTTGAAGAGGAGTAGCTGACAGGGTTAAGGGAAGCTCCCGGTATCAGGCGGTCGGAGTGCTGTTTGCAGACACTTGCCACGAATTCGTTCTTTATATATCCTGCTAAGGCAACAACAACAGCTTTGTCCACACAGGCCCTGTCCATCTCATGTAACAACCGATTCAGACTGGCGTCATGGTGTGTGTTAAACCAACTACCATCCGGAGTTACGTGTGTAAGGGAATCTATTATCATATTTTGTTCAAAAGAATGTAAATTGTATTATTCAACATATAGTTTCTTATCATACAATGGTGTTTTCATCTGCATTTCATCAAAGACCTTATTTTCTATCATATATTTATAGAATTCAGACTTGATTCCATTTTGAAGCAGGTATTCCTGTTCATACCAGGATTTGTTAACATACTGTTTGACCTGTTTCCCTTCAGCCAGGTCGCGATATATTTTCAAATACTCATGTATGCCTAAAGATATATCCACATTTTCAATTGCCCAGTTTCGGCTTTTTTTGCCCAACTCAACATTCTCACCACTCTTTTTCATTTCTATACATTTTGCGATTTGTCTTTTGAAAGTGTCTTTTGTTATTTTTATAATTGGAGGATAGTTTCGGAGTCTTTCAAGTAAATCTATTTGGTATACCAGAACTGGGATCTGCCAACACATCATCTCAACACCAAAAAGTCCAAAAGTACCCACTCCCACCTGGTCAATAGCATAATCGGCATAGGCATAAATTTGTTTTGCATTTAATTGTGTCATTTTGTTTACGTATAATAATTCAATTGGCATTCCATCCTGCTTACATTCCTCGAATAATTTAAGAATAACAGAAGAACCTTTCTTCCAATTTTCTGATGGTGCGTGTACAAAGTAAGTCTTTTTGGGATCTTTTTTTACTATTTGTCCTTTGAGGATTTTCTCTTTTTCCTCAAGGTTCCATTCAGAAGTATTTGTACTACCCGGGATAAATATCCCGCGGGGAATGCAAGTGAGTCCAATCATGACATCCGCATAGCGGTTAATTATCTTGTGGACATGGTATTGCTGTAATGTGTTAAAGAATGGTTTTGGTGGATTGTATCCAAGAAATATGGCCTGGTGATAAAATATCCACTCCGGGCTTCTCTGATCGCTTCCCCAGAAATGAAATATAATCTTCTTGCCTTTTTGTTTAAGCTCTTCAAGGTCTCGAAAGTCCGGATAAAGGGAATGAGCAAAATGGAAATGGAAAATATCGTATTTATCTATTGCATCCTTGGCAAAATTATCAATCGCTTTTGAACGTTCACTTTCAGGAAGGTTGTTAACATTCAGGTTTACATCGCATTTGTACTTTAGCCATGAATCATAATAGTTAGCAGAAGTTGCATCTATATTTTGTAACTTCAGATACTTGGTAATTCTATTCATGTTTCCCGCTATTTCGAACGGGGCATGAAGTACTTTCTTGCCTAATAGAACATCTACATCACTCAAATGACTTTCCTCATTGGAAGAAGCATGGCAAACTTCAACAGAACTTTTAGTTTCATCTTTATTGGTTAAATAGTCCTGTGGATCCAGCACTTCTTTCAAAAGCTGACTAATTTCTTCATCATCAGGATTTATTTCCAGGATTTTCTCTAAAAACGGTACTGCTATTTGCGGTTGATTTAGAACTCCAAGCAAATCAGTATAATTTACAATAGCTTCTTTATAAAAAGGATCTAACTCTAAGGATCTTGTAAAACACTCAATAGCACCCTTTATGTCCTGTTTTTGAATGGCAACAA
>JAZGCJ010000330.1:0-18599 GCA_036476895.1 Thermodesulfobacteriota bacterium | reverse complement strand
TCTGAAATAATTATATCGGCTCCATTTTCTAATAGTTCTTTAGAGTTATCACGTTTCGCAACTCCGATAACAAGACCAAAATTGCCATTCTTTCCCGCCCTGACTCCTGAAATGGAATCCTCAATAATAACAGAATCAATTGGATTAACCCCTAATATTTTTGCAGCTTTCAGATATGTATCAGGTTTTGGTTTGCCTTGTAAATTTAGTTCCTCCGCAACATTTCCATCAACAACGGTGTCAAACATATCGACTATATTGAGGGAATCGAGCACCAATTTACCATTTCTGCTTGATGTTACAACTGCAATTTTGAAATTATTTTCATCGAGAAATCTTAGTGTATTCTATACCCCTTTGTAAGGTCGTAGTTTTACGGATTTTAGTTTTTGTAGTACAAGTGCATTTTTATTGTTGCCAAGTCCGCATATGCTATCTTCATCAATCGGTGAATTCTTATCACCCATTGGAAGTTTTATATTTCTGGATAGCAGAAAATCTTCAACACCATTAATTCTTGGTTTCCCGTCTACATATCTTGTGTAGTCTTTATCCAAATCAAACAACTCTTTAGGCTTATTCAGATTTGAGTAGTACCTGGACAAAAACGTATCAAACATTTCTTTCCAGCACGATGCGTGAATAGTCTCCGTTGAAGTTAAAACACCATCAAGATCGAACAGAAATGCCTTAAATTTAAACAGGTTTAGGTTGGACGAGCTTCCCATTATTAATTTCGGAAATTAATATAAGGGTTGTAATATGACACTATTTTCAATTGATAGAAAGATATATATGGATTTCGCTACTTAGATTTAAGTATTAACTCTTAAACCTACTGGTAAATAGTATTAATGAAAAATAGGACTAAAATCCAGTTATATTCCACTCGAATTGTTGTACTTTTATTAAAAAGGAGTTAATTATCGATTTATTTATGAATGCAGAAGACTTAGTAACCAGAAGGAATTCACCAAGGATAAAATTCAGAAACCTGATTTCATTTAGGGATAATATCCCCAATATAATGGGTTATACTAAAAATCTATCTCAAAATGGTGTTTGTATAAGGGTAAACGGAACTTTTAATGAAGGTTCCGAGATATATGGGGAAATTTTTTCTTCTAACACTGAAGTGGAATTCAAAGGTATTGTCAGATGGGTAAGAGAGATAAAGGAAAAAGCACTTTATGATATAGGAATGGAAATAGTTGATTTTCCAAACGAGTTACTAGATCAATACAAAAAGAATTATCATCCGTTAACAAAAATCAATTCATAATCTTAAAATATTTTCCCAATCCAACCGTGATAACCAGATACCCGCATTTATTACCAAAATATGTTTAAGCGGTATAAACAATATCAGATATTGTTATTTTTAAGTATAGGCATATAGAGATCTATATACTCTCTTTTCCATATCTTATTGTCAGATTTTCTTTCTTCCAGGTCCGTAAATTCATATTTATACAGTTTTGCGCGTATAAATCTGGGTGGACTATCGGGGAACGGGTTATTTCTAAACAGATCAATTACATCCGGCGATCCTTCCAGCAATCTATACATCATGTTGATAAACCATTGATTTGCCCTGTAATGTCCAAGTGCAGCGAACCACATTTGCCAGTCCAATCTGGGCTGATGGGGAGCAACTATGGGTAAAGATTTATCGGTGCTATCCGGTTTGTATTTAAATGTGTATTCCTTCCATGTTTTGCCATCGCTGCTTCCTTCAATGATAATCTCAGGTCGTGTAGTCGTCATAACTGTAAAAAGACCATAACCGTTAACAATTCTGAAACGTGAGAAAAATCTATAGGGACTTATCAGAAATTCGGGCAAATTCCTGTATCCATATACTGTTCCCGCCAACTGGATGCTTCCCAGAAAAAGTATTACGGTTGCAAAAACTATTATTACATTTCTTCTCAAAACTGAAATTTTAGTCTCCTGAGTTATGTGAGTCTTAAACTTTTTTACTAATTCTAAATTCTTTGGAATAATTCCAAGGAAAAAATTGTCATCGAAAAGCGGAATACACAAAATGATCGTTAAAATATTGAAGTATGTATAGTTGCCAGTAAGCATTATTCCAATCTGAAACATAATTGTTAAGAATCCAGCAATGAATCTTGGAATTCTAGGAGCGAAATAAAAAAATGGTACAAAAATTTCAATTATAAACATCGACTGAACCGAAATCTTATGAAGCCATTCGGGCAGTTGATGTGCATACCAGGCAATTGGTGTGGGTAATGGCTGAGTATAATAATGATAGTTAAGTGCAGTAAAATCTCTCCAGGTCGGGTCGCCACTAACCAACTTTCCTATCCCGGATGAGAACATCACCCTAAATAGTAAAAACCTTGTGAGAAAAACAATAACAAAATTCGGTGGTTTGTCTTTATAGGGTAAAGAAAACAGGCTTACAGGTGATAACAGTATTGCCAAAAAACCGCTTTCAAGGAGCAGTATATCCCACTGGAACGACATAAACGATTGACCAACGGTTAACAGTGAAAGGTAAATCATCCAAAGTGCAATTAGTATCGCCAAATTTAGAAATCCCAGTATTAATAGGAATGCGAGGATAATCCCAGCAATTGGCAAGATTTGTAAAAAGAGATCACTCTTATCAAGCCATGCCAATGTTGGAAAGAATAAATACGCCTTATCTCCATATGTCAGCTTTAGTGCGCTAAGATAAATTTCTGCGGGTGATATTCCGTTCGATCCTATTAACCCCTTAGATTGAAACAAGAATGAGCCGAAAGCGATAAGATAAACCACTGCTATCGATCTGATAAATAGCCATCTTGATAAGATGTATGAGTTAGGTCCAATATTATTTCCCCATAGTAGCTTTGTTAATTTAAAAAAAGCCGACCTATATTTTGATACAAATGTATAAAGAAACTCAGATATAATCAGAAATATCGGTATATTTTTATATGTCCAGTAAAGCCATTTCCAGTAATCGATGTAGCTTAATAACTTATAAATTCCACCGGCACCTTTATATACTTGGCTGTCAGTATCGATAAAATGTACCGATCTTTTAAATTCTTTTTCCGAAATTCCCTGATAATCTAAATAGCAATCCTGATATGGTTTAAATGAAACCTTATCTCTTAGTAATTGCTTCCAGTAAGAAATCCAAATTTTACAAAAAGAACACTCATTATCGTAGATCAAAATAGGTAGATCTTTTTTATTCTCTGTCATTTTAAGAATTAGTTTATATGTAACTTGTAACTCAGATAATACCTTATTCTTTTTTCTAAAATAGTAGAGTAGAAAAAGTTAAAAGCTGAGAGGTTGAGAATCAATCGAAGGGAGGCCGCTCCTACATGGTTTAATTGCAATCCAGTACCGTAGGAGCACCATCCCTGGTGCGATATGATTAGGTCATCGCGGCTGGCCTGTCCTGAGTTCAATCGAAGGGAAACCGCTCCTACAAATATGGATTCCCGATAAAACCATTCGGGAACAAAACCAACAAATTCGAAGAATATGAGAATTTGGTCAAACTCACCCCTTAGAAAACAGAATTAATGGAATTACCACCACAACTAAAATATAAATTTTAATCGGAGGTTTCGGTCATACTTGTTCCAATGCATCCAACATAAATATTTTTGAATGTAGGAATTGTTCTAAATCACAATTTTAAACTATAATTTCAATATACAAATGACTAAGCTTGCCGTTGTAATTATTATCTGTCTTTCAGGAATATTCTTCCTTTGGGGAGATAGCTTAGAAGGAAAGTTCACTTCAACATTAGTGGTTAGCTTCACCATCTTTTCAGTATTTTTACACTTTCAGGTGGTCCAATTATCCGGCCTATATAAAACTAAGAACAATGTTTTTACATTACTATTTTCATTCTGGATTATAATCTGGATTGTATTGGGGTTGTTATTTTTAGTGTATTACGCGATTGAGGTTGGATGGTATCTCTCTCTCATTCTCATTGGAATAGCCTATATAGCATCATACATAGTAGCATATATAGGGACTTTTCTATTCAAAAAGGATAGCTATACCGTTATAGGATCAATAGGGCTTCTGGGTATACCAGTATCTTTATACTTTTTGTATATTTCCACTCCTATCAAAATAGAACAAATTGAACAATTGTTAAACTCAATCGGTATTAAATGAAGTAATCAAGTACATTTGTTTAACTTTATGGTATGGCTTATGAATTTAAAACTTTACTCTTCCACAAACCTTTTAATATAGGTACAGAATTCCGGGTAGTTCGTACATAACCAGACCTTGCCCAGTTTAGTACTAAAACCCAGGTTGAGAGATCCATCGCAGTCGGGACATGGTATTTGTCTCTCTTTTTCTTCGGTAATTAAACCTTGTTCGTTATTTTCCATTTCTAAAACTGTTAAATTAATGATAACATCAATTTTAGTATTATTATTAATAATTATGTGTAGAGTTTTTTTATTCTAGATTCAAAATGTTAAATAAAAGCTTTTAGTAATGGGTTTGAAAATTTTTTTTAAAACCTACCTCTAATTGATATTATGTTTTCTAACATATACGCCTTCTCTTAATTCAGAAAACAACTGATGGACTAGAGGGTGATCTATTGGTTCACATAAACTATCCGGCTCTAAATGTCTTTCTGCTACATAAGTCTGCTGAATTGAGTTATGAACCAACACATGATACCATGGCTTATCTTTCGGTGGACGGGATCTTGCAACTTCTTCATACCATTCCTCAGTACCCATAAAAACCGGGTCTACATCTATGATTACTCCCCTATAATCAAATTTTTTGTGGTGGACGATTTGTCCTATAAAGAACTTTGTTTCACTCTGATTCATTAATCTATTCTTGTTACCAACCTGTCACATCCCTGTAAGCAAGGATTTTGTTTGGTTTGAGACGCACCAATATTTCCCCCGGAACAGCGTTCCTCCTCCCGAATGCTTCAGCTTGATCCTCACCCATATACCTACCACCAATTTTGGTTGCCCAGTATAACATATGTTCAATATTATCGGAGAATGTAACCGTTCCTTCTATCTGTACATATGAGTATGGTGGCTCCTGATCATCAACAGTTATACTCACCCTGGGATCCCTTTTCATATTATTTGCTTTAACTGAATTAGCTCCTGTTTGGAAAATAATATCATCGCCATCCAGATCATACCAAATAGGCACCACATGTGGCCTCCCATCTCTTCTTACTGTGGCGAGCTTTCCGGTTTTTGTGCCATCAAGCATAAATACTTTATATTCTTCTTGGGTCATTTCTTCCATTTTAGTTTGTCCATGCAGTCATTAACAGCATTCCTATTGTAAATGAATTTTTTCGATATATATATTAATATTTTAACCTTAAACCTCTGGGAACAAATACTTTTTCAGACAGATCGAATAGCCATTGCACCAGTAATGCTAGTACTGCTGCGGGAATTGCCCCCTCCAGAATTAATCCAATATTATCCAGCCTTATCCCAGTCAAGATAGGCTGACCGTAACCACCAGCACCGATTAAAGCTCCAAGTGTGGCAGTACCCACATTTATAACGGCTGATGTTTTTATTCCTGCCAATATCGATCTAGAAGACAATGGAATCTCTATCAACCTAAGACGATTATATTCCCTCAGACCAAGTGCATCAGCAGATTCAATTATTTCTTTGGGAATATCATTCAACCCCGTGTATGTATTTCTTACAATAGGAAGAAGGCTGTAAAGAAATAATGCAATAATAGCCGGAATTGTTCCAATACCAAAAAACGGGATCATAAAGACAAGTAGGGCAAGGGAAGGAATAGTTTGAACAATACCCACTATTCCGAGGACAAATTGTCCAATACTTTGATATTTATAACAGATTATTCCAAGCGGAATTGATATGATTATAGCAGCAGTTAATGAAATTAAGACCAAGAATAAATGTTGTTTTGTTGTGGTTAATAGCCGTTGTAATAAAGTATGTGTCTTAGGACTGGTTTTGATTGATAAGTATTGATTTATGAAATCAGATGCTGTTTCACTCTCATTTACACCTTCAATCTTAACTTTTGTGTTCATATTGACCATTTCGTCTTCTGATATTAGACCTTCAAGTTTTAAAATTGTATTTACCAGACGAGGAAAATTGTCTTTTAGGTCTACCCTGTAAAGAATGACCGAATTGTATTCCGGAAAATACTTTAAGTCATCTTCGAGAACCTTAATATCGTAGTATTTAATTTCAGCATCGGTTGAGTATAGATCTATTATATCAATACTCCCTCTCTCAAGACCGCGATATGCCAGATCGTGGTCCATCCCCTTAACGTTACTGTGATTTAGCTTATAAACAGCTTTTAGACCAGGCCATCCATCTCTCCTGTTGATAAACTCACTTGTGAATCCAAATTTGAGTTCAGGATATTTATTCAGATCTGAAATTTTTTCAATTCCAAGTTCATCGGCAGTGTCTTTTTTCATACCTATTGCATATGTGTTATTAAAACCGAGTGGCCTGCTAATTAAAATTCCCTGATTATTAAGCTCGTTTTCGAGTTCTGATAATGTGGAAATACCTTTGTCTGCCAAGATTTCCTCTTTTATGGTTCCAGTGTATTCCGGATACGCGTCTATCTCACCCTTTAATAATGCATTCCATAAAAGTCTCGTACCACCCAGTTCTTTCAAATGCCTGGTCTCTAAATTTTCGGCTTCTAATATCTGAGATATAATTTCACCGAGTATTACCGACTCTGTAAACTTTTTTGATCCCACTTTTATATCTCTATTTTTAGATTCACAACCAAAAGAAAGTAACAAGCTTATGAAAAGAAACTGAACAACGAAAATTGATTTCATTGCACGCTTTCTAACGGACTTCTTTGGGCATTTATGAATTCGCTTACGAAAGGAGACGATGGTTTTTTTACAAGGTCTATGATAGTCCCCTTTTGAACAACCTCGGCATCTTTCATAAGTACGATTATATCCCCAAAAAACGCTGCCTCCCCCATATGATGGGTGACAAGAACAACGGTCTTCTTTAGAGATTTAAAAATCTCTCTAAGATCGTTCTGAAGTTCAAACCGTATAATTGGGTCCAGAGCTCCCAGAGGCTCGTCCAACAAAAGAATATCGGGATCAAGCATAAGTGCTCTCATCAAACTCACCCTTTGTCTCTGACCCCCCGACAGCTGTGCGGGATATCTTTTAAGTACTGAGTAATGTAACTTTGTCAGATCACATAGCCCCTCTATTCTGCCCTTAACCTTTTTATCGCTCCATGCGATTTGCTTAGCCATAATTGAAATGTTTTCTTCGGCAGTTAAATGAGGGAACAGGCCTCCTTCTTGTATTACATAGCCCATCTTCCTTCTATATTCATATATGTTTTCATCAGTTATGGGTTTGTGATCCACTGTTACAGAGCCCGATTCTTTTTTTGTAAGCCCGATTATAGACTTTAAAATCGTTGATTTGCCACATCCACTTGGCCCAATTAGAACAGTGGTTTTCTCGGAATCAAAACATATACTTACAGAGTTTAAAGCTATTAATTCACCATATCGGACATTTAGATCGCTTAATTCAATCATTTGTAAGACAGACTATCAAAATGATAAGGCTTTGGAACAATTGTAAGAAATGCAGATCCTATTTCTGCAAGAATCGATTAATTTTTTATATACGATTCTGTCCTTCTCTTTATTTGCAAATTTGAGTGCCCTATTAAACTGTTCCAAAGCGGGTTTGTATTTCATTACCAATCCTCTGTTCCCGGATCTCCTTTAAATGGGCCAACAATATCACTCGTGATCCATCCTCCGTAGAAATCTCCCGGCTGTGATCTCGCAATATCTCCATCTACAAAGCAAGTATCCATTTTCCCTGGATAGAATGCTATATAGTCCCTTAATTCCACAAACCCCGGTGCAGGATCGGGATAGTGCCAGGCGGCGTTTTTTATTATTTTGTCCCATACCTCAATATCATAATAATAAGCCGTCCCTTTCCATTCACAAAACGTTTTTTCGTTGTTTTTTACAAGATGTTTTAATACAACATCCTCAGGGGGTATATAGTAAACCGGTGGATGGCTCGTTTCCAATACCCTGAGTACTGAAGAAGAGTCCGCGATTAGAACATTGTTGAAAAAAACTTCGATATGTTTATCGGATTTTTCAAGCTTGGGAGGTCTGGGGTATTCCCATACAGATTCTTGACCCGGCCCAATTTCTATCTTTTTGTTATCCATTTCTTGATTGGACTAAACTAGCCATGGGTGTCCTTAAAATATAAAACAGCAAATAAATTATCTTTATCGGTCCAATATTTTTCAAGCCTGTATGTATCTGAGATCAGTTCTTCAAATTCCTCGATCGAGTATTTATAAGAATACTCCGTGAGTATCGTCTCATTTCTTTTAAAATTCACGGAAGTCCCGTTAATATGCACCCTTTGATCAGTATTACTAGACAGGTGCATCTCTATTCTGCCATGTTCATCGTTGTAAAAAGCAATATGCTTCCACTGGTTTAGATTGAAATCTGTTTGTAATTCTTTATTTAGCCTGTTTAATACGTTCAGATTGAACTCTGCAGTAATATTCATTTCGTCGTTATAAGCGCGCTCAAGAGTATTCCTGTCTTTTTTCATATCGATTCCAATTAACAGACCTCCATCTGTTAAGGTCAGTTTAGAGATTCTATTCAAAAACCTTTGTGCCTGCTCCGGGGTAAAGTTGCCTATTGTTGACCCGGGATAATAAATAATTTCATTTCTATAATTAAAATCTAAATTTGGTAATTCAAACTCCTGAGTATAATCTGCACATACAGGTATTATTCTCAAGTATGGATATTCTTGTGACAACCTGTTAACAGATTTACTAAGGTGTTCCTCCGATATATCTATGGGAATGTACCCGGATGGATCGATCAGGTGATCCAAGAGCAATCTTATTTTAGTACTACTTCCGCTTCCCAATTCAATAAGCAAACACTCAGGACCTATCAAATCAGTTATTTCAACTATATTTGTCTTAAGGATTTTATTTTCCGTTCTTGTTAGATAGTACTCATTCAATTCGCAGATCTTGTCGAAAAGATGAGACCCTTTTTCGTCGTAGAAAAGTTTAGTCGGCAACTTTTTTTGCTGTTTTCCTAAACCTTTGAGTACTTCTTCTAAAAGGTCATTCGCATTGGATTCGATTTTGTGAGGCGAAGAAAGGTTATTTTGCATCTTTTGCTAATCTGATTCCCATAAACTGCCATCTTGCATCGGATGGGAAAAAATTTCTATATGTTCTTCTAATATGGGATTTTGATGTCGCGCAAGAACCCCCTCTCAACACCATTTGATTACACATGAATTTGCCGTTGTACTCTCCGAGCGCGCCCTCGGCAATTTTAAAACCAGGGTATGGAGAATATGGGCTGCTTGTCCACTCCCAGACATCTCCGAACATCTGTTTTGGATTATTGTTGTCAGTTTGTTCATCTACAATAGTTGATGGGTGAAAATTGTTGTTATCAACGAAGTTTCCTTCAATTTTTAATTCATTGGATACAATTTCCCATTCTGACTCGGATGGCAAGCGGGCCCCGTACCATCTTGCAAATGCATCCGCTTCATAGTGACTAACATGGCAAACAGGTTCAGCCAAATCAACTTCGCGCATGCCGGTTAATGTAAAGTAATGCCATTTGTCATCTTGTTTTTCCCAGTAGAATGGAGCCGTCCAGTTATTATCTTCAACTTTACTCCGACCATCTGATAACCATAGTACAGGCTTCTGGTACCCACCATCTTCAATAAATTCTATGTATTCGCCATTTGTTATTAACCTTGATGCAAATTCAAAGGGTTCAATATATTCTTTGTGGATCGGTATTTCATTATCGTATGCAAATCCATTGCCATTGTGTCCAATTGAATATATTCCGCCTTCAAATAACTTCCACTTAATATCCGGTACATATTGATTTGTATTCTTCTTTTTGCTTTCAATGTATTTTGGCTTAAGGGGATTTACAGAAAAAACATGTTTTATATCGGTAACAATTAACTCTTGGTGCTGTTGTTCGTGGTGTATGCCAGTATCAATAACATAAAGTATATTTGCCAGCGTAGTTTCATCACATGTTTCAAGAAATTCAGTCGTTTGTTCGTCTATATACGTTCTGTACTCGTAAACTTCTTCCACCGTTGGTCTGGATATTAATCCTCGTTTCGGTCTTGAATGTCTTTCTCCCACCTGTACATAATAAGAATTAAAGAGATAGTTATATTGGGGGAATGGAGACTCATAGCCTTGGTTTAACTTTGATAAAATAAAAGTTTCAAAAAACCAACTAGTATGGGCTAGATGCCACTTAGTTGGACTAACATCCGGCATAGACTGTATAACATAGTCTTCAATTTCCAGGGGCTCGGCCAGTTTGTTTGAAAAATTTCTTACCTTTATATAATTATTTATCAGTTCCTTTCTCGAAACTAAATTGTTATTTTCATTATCCATTTTATGAAAGCCTTTTCCGAATACCCGCAATTTACATCATAGTACTGATAACAAGTTTAGCAAATAACATGTATATTTCAAAATCAGATATGAATAAATATAAGGGATTTATTGTATATTTAATATTATCTTGGTCATTAGGTGCTTCAGAAATTCTTTAATTTTTCTGTCTCGCATCCGCCAATTTTTTAATGAACGATTTGATTTCCTTCGATTTCACTTTCATACTAACCCTATTAACAACAATTCTTGCTGATATTTCAGAAATCAGCTCAATCTCTTTAAGTTCATTTTTCTTTAATGTTTCACCTGTAGAAGTTAAATCAACTATAACATCTGAAAGGCCTACAATTGGAGCAAGCTCCACAGACCCGTAGAGTTTTACAACATCCGCAGTAATTCCCTTGCTAGAAAAGTGGTTATGTGAAATTCTGGGATATTTTGTTGCAACCCTCAATGTTTTGTTGTGAGAAAACTCAAAATCCTTCGGGGCTGCAACGACCAACTTGCATTTGCCAATTCCCAGATCCAGCGGCTCATATAGATCATATTTATCCTCTATCAAGGTGTCTTTACCGACAATTCCAATATCTGCGGCTCCGTGATCCACATACTGAGGTACATCAGTGGGCCTAATGATTAATATTTTTAATCCCTGTTTTGGAAATTCAAATACAAGTTTCCTTGAATCTTTAATAATATTGCCTACCGGATAGCCCGCTTTTATTAAGAGATCTGACGATTCATCTAACAGCCTTCCACGTGCAATAGCAAGGGTTATCATTCTTTTTCCCTCCAAATTTTAGCTCCAACAGATCTTAGTTTTTCATCAAGCTTTTCATATCCCCTATCCAGGTGGTAAATCCTAGATATTCTGGTTTTTCCTCTTGCGGCAAGTCCGGCCACAACGAGAGATGCACTGGCTCTCAAATCACTAGCCATAGTGGGTGCGCCGCTTATACCTGATACTCCTCTTATTACAGCACTATTACCCACCAGTTTTATATCAGCTCCCATTCTTCGCAGCTCCCCCGCATGAATAAACCTTTGGGGGAAAATCGTTTCAGTCATAATACTCAGACCATCGGAAATGGCCATAAGACTCATCAACTGGGCTTGCATATCAGTTGGGAATCCCGGGTACGGAAGTGTCTTTATGTCCACACTTTTTGGCCTTTCATTTCCCTCAAACCTTATACCACCGTTTTGCTGGGTGATTTTTACACCGGTTTCTATAATCTTGCCAATTAGCGCACCCATATTTTCAAACCTGCAATTTTTTAAAAGCAAATTCCCACCGGTAATCGCGGAAGCTACTATATAAGTACCAGCTTCTATCCTGTCTGGCAAAACCTCATGATTTTTTATTGGATCAAGTTTTGCCACTCCTTGTACAGTTAAGATGTCGGTGCCGACACCGCTTATTTTTGCACCCATCTTATTTAAAACATTGGCCAGTTCTGTAACTTCCGGTTCGCAAGCAGCATTTAAAATTATCGTTTCACCTTGTGAAAGCACAGCCGATAACAGAATATTCTCAGTTCCCGTCACTGTAGAAACATCAAAGGGAATTATTCCTCCGGTAAGTTTTTCAGATTCTGTTTCAATATAACCCTCTTCTATAATTATATTTGCGCCCAATATGGACAGTCCCTTTAGATGTTGATCTATCGGCCTCTCGCCGATTGCACATCCGCCAGGCAGTGAAACCCTTGCTCGACCAAACCTGGATGTAAGCGGTCCCAACACTAAGACCGAGGCCCTCATTGTTTTTACAAGATCATAAGGCGCTATCCAATTATTAATACCAGTTGAGTCTATGGTAAGATTGCCTCCTTCGAGAGATACCTCCCCCCCTAGAATCTCAAGAAGTTTAGCCATTGTTCTAACATCGGCCAGATTGGGCACGTTTGTGAAGGTGTTAATACCTTCTGTCAGTATTGATGCTGCCATAAGTGGCAGTACCGCATTCTTAGCTCCACTAATAGAAATTTCACCCTCTAATCTGTTACCACCTTCTACTATTAAACTTTCCATCTGCCTACAATGATCCTCTCATGTCCGGAGTAATCCTTAATTAACGATATATCTTTAAATCCTTCAAGATCCATAAGTTTATAAGAATCCCGGCTTTGGTCAAAGCCAATTTCTAAAATGCAATGCCCATTTGAATTTAACAGGTGCTTACAGACCTTTATAATCTTATTTATATACTCAAGACCGCCTTCTCCGGCTAATAGTGCATTCTCAGGTTCAAATTCTCTAATGCCGATTGGTAGATCATTGTAATCATCTCTGCTTACATATGGGGGATTTGAGATAATTAAATCAAAAGAACTTTCCCTTAGCCCCTTATTCATATCGCAGTTTACAAAATAAATTGAATTAGCCGCTCCTAATAAGTCAGCGTTTATACAGGCTGTTTTGATGGCTTCATATGATATATCACATGCTACGATTTTAGAATGTTTTTTTTCTAAAGCCATTATTATAGCTATACATCCGCTACCTGTGCCTATGTCTAAAACAAATGGGTCTGATAGATTTTTAATTTTATCAAGCGCAGATTCTATTAACAATTCTGTTTCAGGTCTTGGAATTAGTACCGATTTATTAACTATAAACTTTCTGGAATAGAATTCTTTTTCACCGACTATATATGCTGTTGGCTCCTCTCTCACTCTCCTGTCTAGAAACAGATTGAATTCCTTTACCTTATCTTCAGCTATTATCTCATCAGGGCAAGTTAGTACCTTTTCAAATTTTATATTTAGCGCCTTCGATAATAATAAATCAGCATCCAGTTCAGGATTCTCGTTCGAATTGTTATTGATCTTTTTTATTCCATATAAATATAATTCTTTTAGTTTCATTTTAATAAATTATATAAAGTTGTTTTTTATAGTTAGTATTACTTAGCTTCTATTAAATAACATCAACCTCGATTATTTAATATTATGATACTAGCATCCGCCTCTCCCAGAAGAAAAGAGCTGCTACTTCAATCAGGTTACAAATTTAAGGTCATTGAGCCTGAAGTGAATGAGAATTTAAAAGCAGATGAGGATCCGAGAGATTACATAACCAGGATCTCAAAGGAAAAAGTTAAATCAGTGGCGAGGGAATTGGATATTAACGAGATAATTATAGCAGCTGATACAATTGTACTAGTTGAGGGCTTGATCCTCGGAAAACCAAAAGATTCTCACGATGCAAAAAGAATGCTTGATATACTCTCCGGCATCCAACATTCCGTTATTTCAGGTTTCGTCATAATGAACACTTCTAACAATTATTTTCATAGCCAAACAGTAGAAACAAAAGTGACCTTTAGAAATATTCCCCCCGATGAGATAGAGGGTTACATTAAAACCGGGGAACCGTTTGATAAAGCTGGCGCCTATGCAATTCAGGGTCAAGGGGCTTCACTGGTTAAGAGAATTGAAGGTTCCTATACCAATGTAGTTGGCTTACCGCTTGCAGAAATAGTCGATATTTTAGATTCAATCGGAGTCGATAGGGTCTACTGATTATGGACATTAAACAAAACATCAAAGCGGTAAAGGAAAAAATATCTAAATCAGCAGAAATGTCTGGAAGAAGTGCAGGTGAAATTTGTCTTGTAGCAGTCTCCAAAAAGGTTAATACCCACAGAATAGTCGAAGCATTTAAAAACGGTATCAGAGTGTTCGGTGAAAATTATGCTCAAGAAGTCAGGGATAAATTTAAAATAGTAGAAGACAGGATAGGCGAAAAACCTGCCTGGCACTTCATTGGTAAATTACAAAGAAATAAAGTTAAGTACCTGGTAGGAAAAATTGATTTAATACATTCTTTAGATAACCTCTCTGCTGCAGATGAAATTAATAAAAGGGCTTTGGAATTGGGTGTTGATACTTCCGTGCTTATAGAGATTAATTCTGGCGGTGAACTCTCAAAGGGAGGTATTGATTTTAACGAGTCGGAAGAATTTATAGATCAACTTTCTGAATTAAAATCTATAAGAATAAAAGGATTAATGACGATGCCTCCATATTTTGATGACCCTGAGCGATCCAGAATGTACTTTAGGGATCTTAGGAACTTGCGAGACAATCTAAGAATGAAGTATCCAAATATAGAAGAACTTTCAATGGGAATGAGTGATGATTTTGAAGTTGCAATCGAAGAAGGGGCTACAATAGTAAGGATAGGGACTTCAATTTTTGGCCCGAGGGAAAATTGACTTGATCGGATAATTTATCTAGAATCGGCAGAGGTTAAATGATGAAAATAATTGGAATAATTGGATCGGGGAATATGGCAGAAGCCATGATTAACGGCTTAATAAGTTCCGGTAGATACAAGAAAGAACAGGTACTGTCTAGCGACATATCGGAGAAACGTCTAAATGAAATTCATAAAAAGCACAAGATCTATGTTACTAAAAGTAATATTGAAGTGGCTGCAAAGTCAGACTTAATCTTTATTGCTGTAAAGCCAGACTCAGTATCCAAAGTTTTAAAGCAGATTAAAGCCAAAATCAATTCAAAAAAAATCATAGTATCTATCGCTGCCGGAATAAAAACTTCATTAATCTCTAAATCAATAGGTAAGAAAGCAAAAATAGTAAGGGTAATGCCCAATACCCCTGCATTGGTTAATCAAGGCGTATCTGTTTTGTATCCAAATGCTTTAGTTACCGATGGTGAGGTAGAGATGATACGTGAACTATTTGAATCCGTTGGTTATTCATACATCGTCTATAATGAAGATTTACTCGATGCAGTAACCGGCCTGAGCGGTAGTGGTCCCGCATATGTCGCAATGTTTATCGATGCACTTGCTGATGGTGGTGTAAAGATGGGTTTACCAAAGTATATGTCATTAAAACTGGCCGCTCAGACTGTGCTTGGAACTGCCAGCATGGTATTGGAAATAGGGGATCATCCATCCGAATTTAAGGATAAGGTATCATCACCCGCGGGAACAACTGTGGAAGGATTGCATCAGCTTGAATTAGGAAGTTTTAGGGGTACTGTTATATCTGCAGTTGAGGCTGCGACCAAACGATCGAGAGAGCTATCAAAGGAGAATTAATATGGATTTAGGAGGTAATCTTATATCTGCAGTTGTAACAGTAATTGATTACTTATTGACTTTCTATATGTATATAATCATTGGAAGGGCTATAATATCCTGGGTAAGTCCAAACCCCAATAATCCAATAGTCAATTTTCTATACGTGGCCACAGAACCTGTACTGAGTTATGTTCGAAAAATCATACCCCCAATAGGAGGTTCCGTGGACATCTCTCCAATATTAGTTTTAGTAGCGATTGTTTTTATAAAACAGATCTTGATTCAGAGCTTGCATCAACTGGCTCAGGGTTTTTAATTCATAAATCTCTATTTAAAACGGCCCCAGATATTGAAATTCAAAGACCCAATTCCTAAAAATAATCCGTATATTTAACCCTATAGTATCAGAGGTATATTATGCCTGTATTAAGTATTAAAAATTCAGATCTTTACTATCTGACCAATAAAGCACCGTTAAAATCAGATATAAATTTGGCCTTGATTCATGGTGCCGGACAGGATAGTAGAGCATGGGAATATCAGAGCGATTTTTTAGATCATTCACACTTTAACTATTATATTCTGGATTTGCCGGGTCATGGCAAATCCACGGGTCGATGTTATGAAGATTTAGAACAATATCGGGATATAATCAAAATTTTTATCGACAATCTAGATTTAAATAATATCGTTTTAATAGGACATTCCATGGGTGGGAGGATAGCACAGCTGTTTGCAATAGAGTATCCACAATACCTGCTGGGATTAGTTTTGGTTGGTACCGGTGCAAAAGTGAAGGTCACAAAAACCATAATGAGAATGGTGATTGAAGATTATGAGCTCTTTTGTTCCAATGCCGCTAAAAATTCTTTTTCTACAAAAGCATCAGAATCTATAAAAACCCCTTTTTATCAAAGATTATTAGAACAACCAAAAGAAATATGCTATCTTGATTTTGTAGCCAATAATAAGTTTGATGTAAGAAACAAAGTTAAAGGAATTATAATAAAAACGCTGATTGTCGCTGCCTCTGAAGACATTTTATCCGCACCAACGCACTCAATTTTCCTTAATACCGAAATTCCTGGGTCTACACTAAAAATAATCAAGGATTCCGGTCACTTTATGATGCAAGAAAAGCCTGAGGAATTTAATACAGTTTTAGGCAAATTTCTAAATTCATTATAATTTGAACTTATCAAATTATTTTCCCTTGACTCTTCCGAAATGATGAATAATTTGAAATTAGATATGAAAAACAGGAGGTAATAAATATGAGACTAGGACTAAGAGTTTGGGAACCTTTTAAAAATTATAGACCATTTAACAATAACTTTGATACTTGGTTTGAAGATGCATTTAAGAGCTTAAATTCATCAGAGGTAGAAACTGGAACCTGGCTGCCAAAAGTAGATATATACGAGACAGATGAAAGGTATGTCATTAATGCCGAGATTCCGGGTTTAAAAAAGGAAGACATCGAAATTGATTTAAAGGAAAATACCCTAACCATAAAAGGCGAGAAGAAATTTGAGGAGAAAACGGAAAAAGATAATTATGTAAGAGTCGAAAGAAGGTATGGTACTTTTCAAAGATCATTCGCACTAAGTGAAAATGCAGACTCTGATAAAATTAATGCCAGTTATTCAAACGGTGTGCTAAAAGTTTCAATACCAAAAAAAGAAGAGGCAAAACCCAAGCAAATAAAAGTTGAAGTCAATTAATCATTAATTCAACCCCGCTAAAACGCGGGGTTGAATTTTAATTATCTAAACCTAAATCCTTTCTAAGTTTCTTGTCAAGGTCTCTATTTTTATTCCAATAATCTACTTTAATCGACTTATTTCTCACAGCTTTTGTAGTGAGCTCCTTTGCCGACGGACCCCATCCACTTATGTAAGATTCTTCCCATTCGGTAATTTCATATGGAAAGTCCTTTTGAAAAGTGATCTTTAATTTACGACTTGGATTTTTATACGTGATACTATAATTCAACAACTCATCGTTACTTTGATCGGGATTTAACTCTGCTGTAGCGATACGCACCTCCGGTTTTATATGCGTCAACCTTGCAGCAAGAGTACTTGGAATTATCTTCACCTTTCCCGTAGGAAGTGTTTTAGGGTCTATTCTAATCATATTCCATACAGAATCTTCCAGTAATGCTTTTTCAATTTCATACTCCTCGTCTCCCTCAGATTCAAAGTACGAATATTGTTTAACATCATAAAAATTTCCATCCAGATTTAATTGGGTGAAAGTATGTCCGCACCATTCCTGGGAAGTTGTAGTATCTTTTAATGAATATGGGAACTCTTGAAAATGTGTTGGTGTAAAAATTGAGGTCATCATAGAGTATCTATATATGCCTGTGTTAAATTTCTTTATAAGATTTAATTTGAGAACCTTTACGGAATCTTCTTTCGAATCATTTGGGTTATCAAGCTTTACGTGTTTTTTTAGAGAAAAGTCTTCAGTAACAAAAACCAATACAGCATAGCCTTCATGTATTTCTCCATATCTAGCTTGTTCTAATTTATAGCTTGTTATTTCTGCCTTTCCCGAGTACCAGAATTTCTTAAATTCTTCGGTTTCGAATGAATAAGTCTTTTCACCAAAATTGAATTCTGTTGAAATCATTAATAAAAGGATTGATATAGAAAAAATTTTGAAAACGGATGAACTCAATGTTTTAATCATTATAACATTGTAGCATAATTGTGTTTTGGTTGTTAAATCGTAGAAACAATGTAAAAAAAAGGGCAAGTTAACGAAAATGGATATCGGAAACTCGCCCTTGGAGGATGATGGCGAAAATTATCTAAATAATATTATTTCCAGGATATACTTATATAATAATAGTAAGTTTTGCCGCTTTAAATTGGACTTTAGTATTTTTTTTGTAGTTTTCTTAGTAATTTTTTTGCCTAGTACTTAATACTTTTGTCGTATACTTTTGGTATTCTTTTATTTATTACTTTTGTAACTTTTTAAGTTAATGTTTTATAATTTGTTGACAGT
>JAZGCJ010000033.1:0-17076 GCA_036476895.1 Thermodesulfobacteriota bacterium | reverse complement strand
AGGCACACGCCATTTTTTCCTGGGTACAGGCCGCAGTTTTATTTAATGACGACGGATGTAACGGGGTCGATAACGTTACCGGAGGGGGTGGAGATGGTGATGCCCGGGGACAATGTGAATATGGATGTGGAGTTAATAAGCGAGGTTGCGATGGAGGAGCAGTTGAGGTTTGCGATAAGGGAAGGTGGTAGGACAGTGGGAGCAGGTGTAGTTACTAAAATTACTGATTAATTTGTGAATAGGTAATAATTAATGAATCAAGCAGCTAGAATTCGTATTAAATTAAAATCCTTCGACCATAGATTACTTGATAGATCGGCGGTTGAGATTGTTGATACTGCAAAGAGAACCGGTGCAAGGGTTTCAGGGCCAGTTCCGTTGCCGACACATATTAGCAGATATTGTGTATTGAGATCGCCTCATGTTGATAAAAATTCTAGGGAGCATTTTGAAATAAGAACTCATAAAAGATTGGTTGATATATTAGAACCCACTCAGCAGACAATAGATGCATTAATGAAACTGGATCTTGCCTCTGGGGTTGAAGTTGAAATAAAGTTAACCGGAACATAATTTAAATGTTAAATGGTTTAATTGGCAAAAAATTGGGTATGACTCAGCTCTTTCAAGAGGACGGGACTGTTTTAATAGGAACGATATTGGAAGTTGGACCATGCCACATTGTCCAGAAAAAGACCGAAAAGACCGATGGATACATTTCTGTTCAGGTCGGATATGAAGAGTCTAAATCACAAAGGGTAAGCAAGCCTCTTGCTGGGCATTTCAAAAAGGCTGGGGTACCGCCCCTGAAACATACAAAAGAGTTTGCTATGAAATCGAAAGACGAAGATGTTGAGCTGGGTGATAAAATAGATGTGGGAATATTCAAAGAAGGTGATATTGTGGATATTACAGGAACTTCCAAGGGAAAGGGTTTTTCGGGGACAATTAAAAGACACGGTTTTTCGGGTCAGCCTAAATCACATGGTGGAATGGCACGTAGAAGGCCAGGCTCAATAGGACAAGCATCCTACCCTTCAAGGGTATGGAAAGGAATGAAAATGGCGGGTCATATGGGCTCTGAAAAAAATACTACACAGGGAATAAGGGTTATTAAAATCGATATTGATAATAATATTATGATAGTAAAGGGATCTGTTCCAGGTCCAAACGGCGGACTGATAAAGGTTAAATTTACTACAAAAGGGAGTGGAGTAAGTGCCACAAGTTGAAGTTCTAGATATTGAGAGAAATAAGGTGGGCAGTTTAGAGCTTAATCCAGAGATCTTTGAGCTGGATTCAAATGAACATTTACTGCATGCAGTGGTTAACTGGCAATTAGCAAAGATGAGAAGTGGCACTGCATCTACAAAAACCAGGGGTGAGGTAAGTGGTGGTGGTAAAAAACCATGGAAACAGAAGCATATGGGCAGAGCAAGACATGGAAGTATAAGATCTCCACTTTGGAGAAAGGGCGGTGTTGTATTTGGCCCTAAGCCAAAGGACTGGTCTTATAAGATTAATAAGAAAGTAAGAAAAAAAGCATTATATTCGGCGCTGTCTTTAAAATTAAAAGAAGGGAAGCTGTTTATAATAGATGATTTAAGGTTAGAGGAAATTAAGACAAAAAAGATTTTTGAATTGCTAAATAAATTTGGAATAGAAAATGCCCTAATAGTTGTTAATGAATTATCAGATAATCTGAAAAAGTCTACAAATAATGTCAAAAACGTGAAAGCAATTAGTGTAATAGGTATTAATGTATATGATATTCTTAGCTTTGACAGTTTAATATTTACAGAAGAATCCATTAAGATTTTAAGTGAGGCTTAGTTGGTGAAAGATCCCAGATATATCATTAAAACTCCTTTAATAACAGAAAAATCGACTGATCTGAGAGAGTCGGGTTGGTATTTGTTTACCGTAGATACTAAAGCCAACAAAGTAGAGATTAGGGATTCTATAGAGAAGATTTTCAATGTAAAGGTCGATAAAGTTAGAACCCTTACAACAAGTGGTAAAAAGGTTAAAAGAATGGGTAGGGTTGTTGGAAAGAGGTCTTCTGTTAAGAAGGCATATGTAAAGTTGAAAGAAGGTGAAATTCAACTTTTTGAGGGTGTTTAATAATGGGAATTAAAAAGTATAATCCGACGTCACCTGGTACAAGATTTAGATCCGGTTTGGATAACAGCGATATTTCCAAGTCTAAACCTGTTAAGCGTCTTACTTCCAGGAAGAAAAAAAATTCAGGAAGAAATTTTGACGGCAGGATTACCAGTTTCCAGAGGGGTGGTGGAAGCAAACAGCTTTATAGGCTAATAGATTTCAAAAGAAACAAAGTTGGGATTCTGGGTACTGTTTCTTCGCTTGAATATGATCCTAACAGATCGGCAAGAATAGCACTAATTAATTATATTGACGGGGAGAAACGGTATATCATTGCTCCCGACGGTTTGAAGATTGGTGACAGTATTGTTGCTGGAAGCGATGCGGATGTATCATTGGGCAATTCTCTACCTTTAAAGAATATTCCTGTAGGTACGTTTGTACATAATGTAGAGCTAAAACCAGGTGCCGGAGGAAAGGTTGCAAGGGCCGCAGGTTCTTCAGCGCAAATTGTTGCAAAAGAGGGTGACTATGCTCAGATCAAGGTATCTTCCGGTGAAATCAGGTTGTTCCATATTAATTGTTGTGCGACTGTCGGCAGGGTTGGCAATGCTGAGCATGAGTTGGTTGTGTTGGGAAAGGCAGGAAGAAAACGCCATATGGGTAAAAGACCTGTAGTTAGGGGTGTAGCTATGAACCCCGTTGATCATCCACATGGTGGCGGAGAGGGTAAGGCTACGAAAGGGAATCCTCATCCAGTATCTCCATGGGGTTGGATAACGATAGGTTATAAAACAAGAAGAAACAAGAGAACTGATAAATATATTCTAAAAAGAAGAAGAATTGGATATGGAATGGATTAAGGAGTAAATATGCCAAGATCTAGCAAGAAAGGACCTTATATTGATTCAAAATTATTGAAAAAAGTGGTGTCTGAGAAGGCTTCTGGCAGCGGTAAAATAATAAGGACTTGGTCAAGAAGTTCAATGGTTATACCGGACATGATAGGTCTTACAATTGCAGTATATAACGGAAGAAAATTTATACCTGTTTATGTTACTGAAAATATGGTTGGTCATAAACTTGGCGAATTTTCACCAACACGTACTTTTCATTCTCACGCAGGTGGTGATAAAAAGGCTAAGTTTAAGAGATAAAATTTGGAGATTTCATGGTATCTAGAGCTATTACAAAATATTATAAATCGTCCCCAAAAAAGGTTAATCTGACATTGAAATTAATTGCTGGTAAGGGTGTTGAAGATGCATTTTCAATATTGGCAAATATAAGAAAAAAACCAGCTACGGAGGTGGCAAAACTTCTTAAGTCTGCTGTGGCAAATGCTGCAGAGAAAGGACATTCCGAAACAGAAACTCTGTATATTAAAGAGGCATTTGCCTGTAAGGGGCCGGTATTGAAGAGAATAAGACCAAGAGCAATGGGAAGAGCAACGGCAAGGAAAAGAAGGATGAGCCATGTTACTTTAGTATTAGAAGAAAGGGGGTTATAAATTGGGACAAAAGATTTGTCCGATTGGATTAAGAATAGGAATCACCAAAACATGGGATTCAAAATGGTACGCGGATAAGAAGCATTATACAACATTATTACATGAAGATATCAGGATAAGAAATCTTATTAAAAAAGAGTTTTACCAGGCAGCAATATCGAGAATTGAACTGGAAAGGGCGGCTACTGAAAGAGTGAGGGTCGTTATACATTCTGCCAGGCCCGGAATGATTATTGGACGCAAGGGGCATGAAATAGAATTGCTTCGACGCAGAATAACCGAAATAACACAAAAAGAGGTATTTCTTGATATTAGGGAAGTCAAGCGTCCTGAGATTGATGCTCAACTAGTTGCTGAGAATGTTGCTCTTCAAATCGAAAGGAGAGTTGCATACAGAAGGGCAATGAAACGTGCTTTATCCTCTTCGCTTAGACTTGGGGCACTCGGAATTAAAATTATGGTATCCGGAAGATTGGGCGGATCTGAAATAGCAAGAAAAGAGTGGTACAGGGAGGGAAGAGTTCCTTTAGCTACACTGAGGGCTGATATTGATTACGGTTTTGCCGAAGCCAAAACTACATACGGAATTATAGGTGTTAAGGTATGGATATTTAAAGGTGAGGTATTAGAAAAAAAGAAAAGGGCTTAATGGTATAAGGATCTGGTGAAATATTATGCTTCAACCGAAAAGAACAAAATATAGAAAAAGTCATAAGGGTAGAATCAGAGGCAGCGCATCAAGAGGTTCATCTCTCGCCTTCGGAGAATTTGGTTTACAATCTCTTGAGTTTGGAAAATTAACATCAAGACAGATTGAGTCAGCAAGGATTGCTATTACGAGACATGTTAAAAGAGGCGGGAAATTGTGGATCAGGATATTCCCACATAAGCCCATTACTAAGAAGCCTGCTGAGACCAGAATGGGAAAAGGCAAAGGAGATGTTGACAGTTATGTAGCGGCTATAAGAAGGGGAACAATGATTTACGAAATAAGTGGTATTACCCCCGAAGTTGCAAAAGAGGCGTTCAGGCTTGCATCTCATAAGCTTCCTGTAAAGACTAGAGTGGTTTATAGACATGAAGGGGTGTTTTAATTATGAAGGCATCGGAGTTTAGAGGATTGCCGGATGATGAGTTGTCAAAAAAAGAGCTTGAGCTGAGGGAAGAAATATTCAATCTAAAGTTTCAATTAGCGACTCAGAAGAACACAAATTTTGCAAGAATTGGTTCTTTGAAAAAAGATTTAGCTAGGGTGTTAACAATCATGCTAGAACGAAAAGAAAGTTTAACTGAAGATGCCGTTAAAGGAGAAGCCAATAATGAGTAGGGGTATTGCTAAGACACGCCTTGGCATGGTTGTAAGTAACAAGATGGACAAAACTGTTGTGGTAGATGTCGTAAATATGAGTAATCATCCAAGGTATGAAAAGCCTATTAAGAGAAGTTCAAAGTTTAAGGCACATGACGAGAGAGGAATATGTGAGGTAGGTGATAAGGTTCTGATTATAGAGTCTAGTCCGATCAGTAAAACAAAAAGATGGCGTGTTAGTAAGATAGTAGAAAAATCGAAATTTGCATCCTTAAATTCAGATATCGAGCAGGAAGCGGAGGAAGGCCTGAATTGATTCAATCAACTACTTATTTGGAATCAGCTGATAATACGGGGGCTAAAAGGCTGTTTTGCATAAAGGTCCTAGGTGGTTCAGGCAGAAGATACGCCAGATTAGGTGATATAGTCGTTGTTTCTGTAAAAGAGGCCATACCTAATGCAAAAGTGGAAAAAGGTGATGTCCATAGGGCGGTGATAGTTAGAACAAGTAAAGAACAGAGAAGGCAAGACGGTTCATACGTAAGGTTTGACAATAATGCAGCTGTACTTGTTGATAAAGACAATGAGCCCATGGGTACCAGAGTTTTTGGACCTATAGCAAGGGAGCTAAGGACAAAGGGCTTTATGAAGATTATTTCACTTGCACCGGAGGTTGTTTGACTTGCCAACTGGTTCTACTAATAGAAAAATAAAAAGCGAAAAAACCCATATTAAAAGTGGTGATTTGGTATATGTAATTTCTGGTAAAGAAAAAGGAAAAACCGGAAAGATTATAAAAATTTTGAAAGATAAGAATATGGCATTAGTTGAAAAACTCAATATTGTAAAGAAACATTCTAAACCTACCCAAAAAAACCCCACGGGGGGGATAATTGAAAAGGAAGCTGGAATTCGTGTTTCAAACCTCATGCTCTATGATGCAACTATAAGTGAACCTACTAGGATACGCAACAGTAGGCTTAAAAGTGGGGAAAAAGTGAGAATCAGTGTCAAATCAGGGGAGGAAATTAAATAATAGTGACTCCACGACTGAAATCATTGTATAAAGACCAAATTAAAGATTCTTTGATGGAGAAATTTTCATATAAGAACAAAATGGAAGTTCCCAAGTTGGTTAAGATAGTTGTTAATATGGGATTAGGCAGATTAAGCGATGCTGGTAAAGATGACAAGATAATTGATGAGTCTGTTGAGGAGCTTGGCTTAATTGTTGGTCAAAAGCCTGTTGTTACTAATGCAAAAAAATCAATCGCAGGTTTTAAGCTTAGGGAAGGTGTGCCAATTGGATGCATGGTTACGCTAAGGGGTAACAATATGTATGAATTTTTAGACAGGCTGGTGAATTTTGCACTTCCAAGGGTAAGAGATTTCAAAGGTGTTTTGTATAATGCGTTTGATGGAAGGGGCAATTATACACTCGGTTTACAAGAGCAGATAATATTTCCTGAAGTTGATTACAGTAAGGTTCAAAAGATAAAAGGTATGAATGTTTGTTTAGTAACCACAGCTAAAACGGATTCTGAATCAAGGGAATTATTGAGTCAGTTTGGAATTCCTTTTGCAAAAAATTAATAAGGATTAACAATGGCTAGAAAAGCATCAATAGTAAAATCAAATAGAATACCTAAGTTTCCTGGCAGAAAGAAGAACCGATGCCCACTGTGTGGAAGGCCTAAAGGCTATATGCGTAAGTTTGATATGTGTCGTTTGTGCTTCAGGAAATTAGCCAGTTTTGGGAGAATACCAGGTGTTAGGAAAGCTAGCTTGTAATAATTTTAGAGGTGACTTATGACTGATCCTATCTCCGATATGTTAACCAGAATAAGAAATGCTCTTATGGTTAAAAGTGAAAAAGTTAAGGTTCCTAATTCCAGGATTAAGGTTGACTTGTCTAAAGTACTTAAAGATGAGGGGTATATAAAAGATTTTTCGGTTGATAATGATAAGAAAAATGATAAGAGAAAAGATATTGATATTAAGCTTGTGTACGATACAAATGGGGAAAGTGTGATTCAAGAAATTAAAAGAGTAAGTAAACCAAGCAGGAGAATATATGTAGACAAACACCAAATTCCCAGAATTAATGGTGGTTTAGGTATTTGTATCCTGTCCACTTCAAAAGGGATTATGACAGGAACCACAGCAAGACGTTTAGGGATTGGTGGTGAAATTATTTGTACGGTGTCGTAGGGATAGATTTATGTCTAGAATCGGGAAAAAACCTATTAATATTCCAAATGGAGTTAAAGTAAACATAAGAAACTCTATGATTGAAGTTGTGGGACCAAAGGGAACATTGGTTAACCATTTTCCCGGCTCTATAAAGATTAGTATTGAAGATTCTATAATTAAGGTGGATAAGGTAAGCGAGGGAAAAGATGTTAGAGCGATACATGGATTGGTTCGCTCACTTTTATTTAACATGGTACATGGCGTGAGCGAAGGTTTTTCTAAAACACTGGAAATATTAGGAACTGGTTATAGGGTTGAAGAATCTGGCAAAAAGGGCTTGAAGCTGAACCTTGGTTATTCAAATTCAATAGATTTTCAGCTGCCTGAAGGTATATATGCCGATATAGAGGAAAGGGGTACGAGGCTTATCGTGAGTGGAATAGATAAACAATTAGTTGGAGAAGTATCGGCAAGAATAAAAAAACTTCGTCCCCCAGACTCCTATAAGGGTAAAGGTATTAGGTATCTAGGAGAACAATTAAAGTTAAAACCTGGCAAAGCTGGTATAAAGGCATGATAAAAACTAAAAACAGATCAAAAAATCGCATTATAAGACATACCAGAATAAGGAAGAAATTTTCCGGTTCATCGGATGTACCTAGATTTTCCGTATTCAGATCGTCTAGAAATATTTATGCACAACTAATTGATGACGTTACAAAAAAAACATTAATATCGTCATCCTCCCTAACACCGGGGGTAAGGGATAGGGTGAAGAAAGGTGAAACTAAGAAAGTTGTTGTTGCAAAAATTGTAGGAAATCATATAGCGGAGTTGGCAATACAAAAAGGCATACAGAATGTTTGCTTTGACAGGGGTGGCTACAAGTATCATGGCAGGGTCAAGGCCCTAGCTGAGGGTGCTAGGGAAGCCGGATTAAAATTTTAGGAAACCGGAGGCAATATTGGCAGAAAGGGTAGATCCAAATGGATTAGATTTGAAGGAAAAGATTGTTCATATTAGAAGGGTAGCAAAAGTTACGAAAGGTGGGAAGAGATTTCATTTTACTGCATTGGCTGTGGTGGGTAATGAGAATGGGGTTGTTGGAAGTGGTTTAGGTAAATCAAATGAAGTTCCTGATGCAATCAGGAAAGCAATTGATAAAGCCAAGAAGAGCTTAATAAAAATACCCAGAAAGGCTTTAACAATACCACACGAAGTATTTGGTAAACATATTTCTACAAGGGTAATGTTAAGGCCTGCATCTCCAGGTACCGGTGTAATAGCCGGTGGTGCCGTAAGGGCGGTATTAGAGTTGGTGGGTATTCATGATGTTCTCTCTAAGGTTATAGGTTCCACTAATCCACTGAATGTTGTACTTGCCTCCATAAATGGGCTTGCATCATTAAAGACACCCGAGGAAGTTGCAAGTTTAAGGGGCAAAGAAATACAGGATTTGGATTTGCCCAATTATTACATCCAATAAATTTAATGGCTTGGAAATTAAAAACTATAAAAACATATAGGAATCAAAATGCTTAGCAGTTTAAGTTATCCAAAAGGATCAAAAAAATCAAAAAAGAGAATCGGTAGAGGTCTGGGTTCTCAAGGCAAGCAAAGTGGGAGAGGTCATAAGGGCCAGTTGTCTCGATCAGGTGGGAAAGTGTCCGCGTGGTTTGAAGGTGGACAAACCCCATTGAAATTAAGATCTCCGAAGAGGGGATTTACCAATAGAAATAAAATAAAATACGACTTGGTAAACTTAAAGGATTTTGTAAAATTCGGGAATAAAGAGAAGTTGTCCATTGATGATTTCAAATCTGAAGGCTTAGTAAGCGGGAAAAGGCCGGTAAAGGTTTTAGGTGATGGGGAGATAAAAAGGAAAATTCATGTGATTGCTAATGCGTTTACAAATAGTGCCGGGCAAAAGATTAAAGATGCCGGTGGACAAATCGAAATAATATGAATAGAAACATTGCCGCTCTCCCGAGAATTCCGGAATTAAATAAAAGGCTTCTTTTTACAGCTTTTATGCTGGTGATATATAGACTTGGTGTATTCGTGCCTGTTCCCGGTGTTGATCCTGAACAAGTTATGAAAATATTTGATCAGACCAGTGGAACGATTTTTGACCTTCTAAATCTGTTTTCAGGCGGGGCGTTGGAAAGGGCTTCGGTATTTGCGTTAGGTGTTATGCCTTATATTACTTCATCGATTATTATGTCTCTGCTTGTAAAGGCATTTCCCACACTTGAGGCAATGCAAAAAGAGGGTGAGGCGGGAAGAAGAAAAATTAATGAATACTCAAGGAGAGGTACGGTACTCATTTGTTTGGTCCAGGGTTTTATGCTGGCCGTTACATTGGAAGGAGGATTGGGCCTGGGAGCGGCAGTTGTTGAAAGTCCTGGTTGGGGATTTAGATTATCCACGATTGCCACTTTAACCGCGGGTTCTTTGTTTGTTATGTGGATAGGAGAACAGATAACGGAGAGAGGAATTGGCAATGGAATATCGTTAATAATTGCAGCATCTATTCTGGCTGGGTTGCCGGGTGCTTTCTGGGATATGTTCAGGTTGGTAAATACCGGTGAAATTACGGTGCTAGGATTGGGGCTGATATTTATATTCCTTGCATTGATAATTGCATTTATAGTATATGTTGAAAGGTCGTACAGAAAGATTCCCGTTCAGTATCCGAGGAGAGTTGTAGGTAGAAAAGTTTATGGTGGTCAGGCTTCACACTTGCCACTAAAGACAAATACTGCGGGTGTTATCCCAGCGATTTTTGCTTCTTCACTACTGATTTTCCCCGCCACTATCCTTACATTCGTAGATTTTCCTATTCTCAGCAATGTTACTGATTACGTGTTGCAAAACACATTTATGTATAACGCAATATTTGCAGCCTTGATTATTTTCTTTGCCTATTTCTATACAGCAATAATTTATAATCCGGAAGATCTAGCCGACAATCTCAGAAAAAATGGTGGTTTTATCCCCGGTATGAGACCAGGGAAAAAATCTGCCGAATATATTGACAAGATATTGTCTAGATTAACATTTATTGGAGCCGTATATGTTGCAGCTGTTTGTGTGCTTCCAGCATTTTTAGCGAGAGAGCCTTTTAACCTGCCGTTTTATTTTGGAGGAACCTCGTTATTGATAGTTGTAGGTGTAACATTGGATTTTGTACAACAGGTTGAGTCTTTTTTAATTACCCACAGTTATGAAGGATTTGTAAGAAAAAAGGGTATGAAGGGACCAAAGAGATATTAATGAATAATATTTTTGTTGGAAGGAATTAAATTATAATGAATATTATATTATTTGGTCCACCAGGTGCAGGAAAGGGAACCCAAGCCGCCAGAATTTCTGATAATTTTGGGGTGGTGCATGTCTCCACAGGTGGTATTCTAAGAGCTGCTGTTAAAGACAATACAGAGCTTGGCATATTAGCTAAATCTTATATGGAAAAGGGTGAACTTGTCCCTGATAATGTTATTATTGGTATTATCGGTGAAAGGATTAATAAGCCTGATGCTCAGGGGAATTTTATGCTTGATGGTTTTCCAAGAACATTAACTCAAGCACAGGCATTGGATTCCATGCTTGAGAAACAGGGGCAAAAAGTAGATGCGGTAATTTCTTTGGAAGTTGATAACGAGGAGGTTGTAAAAAGAATATTGTCAAGACATGAAATTGAAAATAGGGATGACGACAATGAAGAAATAATAAGAAACAGACTAAGTGTCTATGATGAACGGACAAGGCCACTAAAGGATTATTATTCAACAGATGGTTTATTAAAAACTGTTGATGGCATTGGATCAATTGATGATGTTTTTTCAAGAATTGAAGAAATAATTATTCGAATGTAGCTATGATTTTTATAAAGAATAAGAAAGAAATAGAAAAGATGAGGGCCGCATCACAAATTGTGGTGGAGGTGTTAAAAAAATTAGAGATGCATGCTAAACCCGGAATAACAACCTTTGAATTAAACAAATTAGCGGAAGATATTGTAAAGAAAAGAGGAGTTATGTCTGCTTTTAAAGGATATTCAAACTATCCAGCCTCAGTATGTTTTGCTGTTAATGAAGAAGTTGTGCATGGAATACCCTCCGAATCAAAAGTTCTTACAGAAGGTGATATTATAGGTATGGATTTTGGAGTTTGTTATGATGGTTATTATGGAGATTCTGCTATAACTATACCTATAGGAGAGGTTTCTAAAACAGCTACCGAATTGATGGATGTTACAAAAAGTGCTTTAATGGCAGGTATAGAGAGGGCATATCCTGGAAATAACCTTTTGGATATATCTTCTGCAATACAAAATTTTGCTGAGGATAGAGGGTTTTCTGTAGTTCGTTCTTTTGTAGGTCATGGTATTGGCAAGAAGTTACATGAAGATCCGCAGGTCCCAAATTTTGTTCCTAACAATAGCGGTAATTTTAAGGGTATACAACTAAAGCCGGGTATGGTTTTTGCCATTGAACCTATGGTTAATGTTGGTAAGCCCGATATTAAGATTTTGAAAGATGGGTGGACTGCGGTTACATTAGACGGTTCTTTATCCGCTCATTTCGAACATACTGTGGTTATTACGAATAATGGGCCAGAAATATTAACTGGTGTTAGACATTAATAGGACTTTATGGCGAAAGAAGAAAGAATTGAATTCGAAGGAACTGTAATAGAAGCTTTGCCAAATGCAATGTTCAGGGTTGAGATTGAGAATGGTCATCGAGTATTGGCATATGTTTCGGGGAAAATGCGTACAAGGTTTATTAGGATATTACCAGGCGATAAGGTTAGATTGGAGATATCGCCATATGATTTAACAAGGGGAAGGATTACTTATAGATTAAAAAAATAAATTTCAGGATTGTATAATGAAAATCAGGGCCTCTGTAAAAAAAATATGTAACAAATGCAAAATAATAAAAAGAAAGGGCGTTATCCGTGTAATCTGCGTAAACAAAAAGCACAAGCAGAGACAAGGTTAGGAGGAATATTTAATGCCAAGAATAGCTGGAGTTGATATACCTGAAAGCAAAAGAATAGAAATCTCATTAACATATATATATGGTGTTGGAAGACATACTGCTAATAAAATTTTAAACAAAGCAAAAATTGAGCCAACAAAATATTCGAAAGATTTAACTGAACAAGAAATTGCTAAAATTAGAGAGATTATCGATTCCAATTACACAGTAGAAGGTGATTTAAGAAAAGATGTACAGACAAATATTAGACGGTTAGTAGAGATTGGATGTTATAGAGGTATCAGACACAGGCAGAGGTTGCCTGTTAGAGGTCAGAAAACTAAATCTAATGCGAGAACTAGAAAAGGACCTCGAGGCACTGCAATAGCTAAAAAGAAAAGAGTAGGGAAATAATATCCGGAGGTTAATCATAATTGGCTATAAAAAAGTCCGGCAAGAAAAAAGTTAAAAAGTTTGTTGAGCAAGGTGTGGTAAACATCAGGGCGACATTTAATAATACCATAGTTTCAATAAGTGACACTAAAGGAAATGTTGTTGCTTGGTCAAGCGGAGGATCAAAGGGGTTTAAAGGAACTAGAAAAGGAACCCCATTTGCTGCTCAAATCGCGGCTGAAGATGCTGCCAAGAAAGCCACATCCATAGGCATGAAGTCAGTTTCCGTATTCGTTAAAGGTCCAGGACCAGGTAGGGAACCAGCAATTCGCTCACTCCAGGCCTCTGGATTGAAAATAACTTTTATAAGAGACATAACCCCAATTCCTCATAATGGGTGTAGGCCACCCGGTAGGAGAAGAGTATGAAAATGTGTATCTCAAGTGTTGAATTTTTGAAGGAGGTGGATAGTTAGGTGGCAAGGTATAGAGGTCCAAGCTGTAAGATTTGCAGAAGGGAAGGTGTCCAGTTGTTTTTAAAGGGAGAAAGATGTTATACACCAAAATGTGGAATTGAAAGACGGCCTGATCAACCACCCGGAGAACGTGCTAAAGGTAGAAGATCCAAATTCTCTGAATATGGTTTAAGGCTGAGGGAGAAACAAAAGGTAAAACGTATATACGGATTGATGGAAAGTCAATTTAGAAAATATTTTGAAAGGGCTTCACGAATGAAGGGTGTAACCGGGTCATTGTTAATATCTCTATTGGAAGGAAGGCTCGATAATGTTGTTTACAGATTGGGATTTGGAAGTTCTAGAAATGAAGCAAGACAATTGGTCTGGTTAGGTCATATAGTAGTGAATGGTAGAAAATTGAACATACCTTCTTATCAGGTAAAAGAAGGGGATTTAATAGAGATAAGAGAAAAGAGTAAGAAAATTGTTAATATTGCAAAGTCTTTAGACTTGTTAGAAAGAAGAGGGTTGCCCGAATGGTTAGAATTAGACAGAGATAATCTCAAAGGAACAGTTAAAAAACTGCCTGACAGGGAGTATGTTACATTCCCAATTGAGGAGCAATTGATTGTTGAATTTTATTCAAGGGTTTAATCACTATTTTGTTAATTATTCAAATAGGAAGGGAGGAATATCGTGAAAGATTTCCAGAAAAATTGGCTTGATTTAATTAAACCGAAAAGGTTGGAAAAAGAAGAAAAGGGTGCTTCCTCGGAATATTCGAAATTTATATGTGAACCTTTAGAAAGAGGTTACGGAATAACATTGGGAAATGCTCTAAGAAGGATATTGCTTTCTTCTATTCAAGGACCAGCTATAACATCCATTAAGATCGAAGATGTACTTCATGAATTTTCTACTGTACCTGGCGTTAAAGAGGATGTAACTGAAATAATTTTGAATCTTAAAGAAGTAAAACTTAGGATGCATACTTATGAACCTCAAACTCTAAGGGTTAGTGTAGAAGGGGAATGCGATCTTACCGCCGGCGATATAATAACTGGTCATCAGGTTGAAGTTTTAAATCCTGAACATAAAATTGCCACTCTTTCTGAAGGGGCTAGACTTGAAATGGAAATGTCCTCTGAAATCGGGAGTGGTTATGAATCGGTGGAAACAAGGGGAGAAATTCAATCAAGCATTGGAGTAATTCCTATTGATGCATTTTTCTCACCCGTTAGAAAGATTAATTATTCTGTTACAAATTCAAGGGTTGGTAGACGAACCGATTATCAAAGGTTAACTTTGGAAATCTGGACTAATGGAACTATCTTGCCTGAAGATGCTTTAGCATATGCAGCAAAGATATTAAAACATCAGTTAACAATTTTCATTAATTTTGATGAGGCGGAATTAGAAGAAATAGAAGAGGTAGAAGAAGATATGGAAATTGGAGGAACAGAGGAAATTCTATTCAATACTATTGAAGAGATAGACCTATCAGCAAGATCGCTTAATTGTTTAAGAAAGGCCGGTGTTGAATATGCTGGAGACTTGATACAGAAAAATGAGGAAGAATTGCTTAATTTAGAAAATTTTGGGAAGAGATCATTATTTGAAATTAAGGAAAAGTTATCAGATTTAGGATTGACATTAGGGCAAAAGTTTAATGTAGAAGTATTTGAATCCGAAAAAACAAAGAGATCCGATCAAAATGCTGTTAGTAAATAATTGTTTGTACATAGTGGAGGAGTTTAATGCGCCATAAACTAGCGGGGAGAAAACTGGGTGTAACTACCAAACATAGAAAGTCCATGTTCCGAAATATGGTTACGGATCTTCTTCGTAATGAGTGGATCAAGACCACCGATACTAAGGCTAAGGAACTACGAAGGATTGCTGAAAAAATGATTTCTCTCGGAAAAGATGGCTCTCTTCATAAAAGAAGAATTGCAGCAGCATTTATCAGAGATAAAGAAGTTATCAAGAAGTTGTTCGACGAACTAGCAGAGAAATTTAAAGATCGTCCGGGTGGTTACACAAGAATTATAAAACTTGGTTTTAGAAAAGGTGATAATACTCCAATTTCTTTACTGGAACTGGTTCAAGAAGAATATAAAGTTAAGAAGAAGAGAAAGAAACCTACTACATCAAAGAGAAAAACTGATGCTAAGGATATAACCGCTGCCGCAGCAGCAGTTAAAAGCTCAAAAAAAGAATCTGCCGAAGAATTAGGGCTTATTGATGATAATAAAGAGAGCATTGATAAAGATTTAATTAAAGAGGTTAAAGCAGTGGATTCTGCTTTGGATACTAAATCTTCGTCTGAAATAGACGAACACAAAGCATTAGAAGAAAAGTCCAAGGATAGTCCGGATCAGCAGGATACACTGTCGGAACAGCCTAAAACTGAAGAAGCTGCTGCAGAGGCACAAGAATCACCAGACATATCTAAACAAGAAGTAAAAGAAGATGAGGATAAAGAGAATATAGAGCACGATACGTCTGCACAGACAAAAGCTGAAGAAGCTGTTCCGGAGACCGAAGTCACACCAGATGCCGCAGATTCAGAAGAAATTATTAAAAAGGATATTAATGCTGAAATTGATGAAGGTGCTAAAGTTGAAATTGCAAAAGAAGATGTTTCTGAAACTAAAGAGGATACCTCCGAAAGTACAACTAGTGCTGAAAGTGCTGAACCTCATGAAGAAGACTCTAATGAACAGGATGTTGAAAAAAAGGAAGAGTAATTTGAATCAAACCTGTACTATGTTGTATTTGAAATTATAAACCCTTTTTATTAACCTAATTTTTCCCTCTTTTTAATTCCAGAATCTGAAATTTATTGTTTTTTATTTATTAAATTTCAATAGAATATCTTTATGAAAGATATAGGATTACTTTTAGACGGAAATAGTATTAAAGATATTCAAAATCTGGCAAAGGATGCTGAAAATGCAAACTTTCATTCGGTATGGACCACCGAACTATATAGAACCAGTTTTCAACAGATTGCATATGCCTCACAAGTAACAAACAAAATTAAACTTGGAACTTCAGTTGCCTTAGCATTTGTTAGGAGTCCTTTAATAACGGCTTTGACTTCCTTGGACATTGATGAAGGTTCAAGCGGGAGGTTTATACTTGGTTTAGGCTCTGGTGCTAAACGTACAAATGAAAATTATCATGGTGTAAATTTTGGAAAACCTGTTAAAAAGATATCGGAATGTATCGATATAATAAGAAATATTATTAGCACTTCGCATTTAGAAAATCCCCTGGAATATGACGGCGAATTTTATAAAATAAATACCAAAGGATATTATAGAGCATTTAAACCATATAGAGAAAATATACCGATATTCCTTGCCGGAATTGGTAAAAATATGGCTAAGGCTGCAGGATCAATTGCAGATGGATATATTGGTCATGTAGTATGTTCATATAAATATATGAAGGATATACTAATTAAAAAAATAAGAGAAGGTGTTCGAAATTCAGCCCGTAATCTCGATGATTTTACAATTTCTTCCATAATATGCTGCTCTATTTCAAATAATAAGAGAGATGCCATAGAGGCGGCAAAAAAGACGATTGCATTCTATGCAACGGTCAGAACTTATGAACCACCATTTAAGCTCCACGGATTTGAAAAACAAACCCTAAAAATCAGAGATGCTTATTTCAAACGTGATTTTGAGTCAATGTACAGTCTTGTTACGGACGATATGGTTGATGTATTTGCCGTATGTGGAAATGCGGATGAATGTAGAAAAAAAATTAAAATGTTTGATGATTATTTGGATCTGCCAATATTAAGTGCACCCCATTATTTTATGGATTTCGAAGAGGTAAAGTGTTTTCAGAAATCAATTTTAGAAACTTTTGCATGTTAATTTCACATTTCTATTAAATAAATAAATTCTATGCTAAATTAAATGTATATTTGAATACTAAAATGGTTTTATGAAGATACTTGTATCAGGTTCCAGTGGTTTTATCGGTTCGGCTTTAATTCCTTATCTTCAAGATAAAGGGTTCGATGTCAGCAGGTTAATAAGAAAAAAGATACAATCTCAAATTGATATATTCTGGGATCCGGAAAATGGTATTTTAGAAA
>JAZGCJ010000329.1:0-7247 GCA_036476895.1 Thermodesulfobacteriota bacterium | reverse complement strand
GATTTCTGCGAGAAATAATTGTCGCATTTTATAAGAGCTGAAATATAATTTCAATGTTATTGCTGTAGATGTTAGATATTTCGAGGACAAAATTTAAGATTTACACTTTTTACTTTAAACCTTTTCCAAAAGGAAAAGGTTTAAATGGGCATTCTAAAAAATTGCAAAAATCAATTCCGGAAACGTTAAAAAATGACAGTCGTTAATGTCATTCCGAGAAGCGTAGCGACGAAGGAATCTCATAAGGAATAGATCGCTTCGCTTTTGCTCGCGAAGACAAATTAATTTTAGATATCTCGTATGCGCTCGATATGATAGTGGTTTTGGTCATTCTAATTTACACTGACCGGTTTCTCCTATTCGTCGAATTGATAGTCGAAATCGTTTGTATCAAGACAAAGAAAATGAAGATGCTTAAGTAATAAAAACGTAGAATCACTTCCAACTGAAAGTCTAAATTCAAACTCAGCTTCAATATAAAATCTAGATTTATATAATTCTGCCCCTGAATTACGTAACATTTACAATAGCGTGGCGATCTTATGGAGATTGACTCTTCACCTCGTTTCTCGCAATGGGTTAAAATGAATTTCCAAAAAAATAGCAGGTATAGTAGGGATCATTAACTCTTTATAATCTTTGCTAGATATCAATATTAGTATAAGATTGTTCATTTATATATGAAGAGAAAAAGTGTAATTGAGAGAAAAACTTCGGAAGTTGAAGTAAAGGTCGATATCAATCTTGATGGCAAGGGCAAATACGATATTGACACCGGGGTCCCTTTCTTCGACCACATGTTAAGTCAGTTTGCTAAGCATGGATACTTTGATTTAAAGCTCAAAGCCATTGGTGACATCGAGGTTGATTATCACCATACCGTTGAAGATGTTGGCCTGGCTATTGGGGAAGCAATTGGCAATGCTCTAGGAGACAAAAAGGGGATTTCAAGGTTTGGTGAAGCAAACGTTCCATTTGATGAATCATTGGTTTTTTCTTCTATCGATCTAAGCGGAAGGCCATATTTAGTTTACAATGTTGATTTGTCTAAAGGGAAAATTGGTGATTTTGATTCTGAGCTTTCAGAAGAATTCTTCAAGTCATTTTCTAACAGTCTCAAATGCAATTTACATATAGAGCTCAAGTATGGTGATAATCTGCATCATATAGTCGAAGCCACTTTCAAATCTGTTGCAAGGGCCCTGGACAAAGCCTCGGCTCTGGATCCACGCTCGCGGGACATTCCTTCAACTAAAGGTAAACTTTAAAAATGATCGCAATAATAGATTATGGAATGGGAAACCTTCGAAGTGTTTCCAAGGCTTTCGAGGTTCTTGGTCATTCGGCAAAGGTTACCAGTGATATAGATGAGATCACAAACTCATACGGATGTGTATTACCCGGAGTTGGAGCTTTTGGTAAATGTATGGAAAATTTAAACAGTTTTAATCTCACAGAACCAATTAAAGAGGCAATTAAATCGAACAAACCGTTTCTGGGCATTTGTCTGGGATTGCAGCTTTTGTTTGAAGAGAGTGAAGAATCGCCCGGTATCGAAGGACTTTCCATTATTAAGGGAAGCGTTAAAAAGTTCCCGAATTTTTCTGACATTGAACTTAAGGTTCCGCATATGGGGTGGAATCAAATAGATATAATAAAGCAAAATGCTATTTTGAATGATATTCCTAATAGAAGCTGGTTCTATTTTGTTCATTCATACTATCCCGTTCCGGAAGAGGATGAAGTATCTTCCATTACAACGGATTACGGGGTTAAGTTTACCTCGGCCATTCAAAAGGACAATCTGTTTGCCTGCCAGTTCCATCCCGAAAAGAGCAGTACTCTGGGTTTGAAAATTCTTGAGAATTTTGCACTGATGTGCAGTGGAAACTAACCCCGTTTTATTGGGTATTTGTATTTATTTTTTCAACCCCATCTGAAGACTCATTTCCGTATATTGCCTTGTATGCACCATAGCTTCTTAGTATTCTTCTTATATAGTTCCGAGTTTCCCTGAACGGTATTTCTTCAACAAACTCATCTTTGTCCAAATTGTAATGTTTTACTTTCCATTTTGCTGCCCTGTGAGGACCGGCATTGTAACTAGCCATTGCTAAGTGAATATCTCCGAGGAATTCATCTAGAACTTGTTTGAAATAATAAATTCCAAGTTCAATATTGATTCTTGGAATGTTTAGCATTTCTGTATTGAATGAGCTTAAGCCAACTTTTCTTGCTGTCGCCCTGCCAGTACTGGGAAGAAGCTGCATTAAACCTCTTGCATTAGCGGGTGATCTTGCGTTCTTTTGAAACCTGCTTTCTTCTCTAATAATTGAATATACTAAATACTCATCAATACCGTATTTCTTTGAGTAAGCCTCAACTATCTCCCTATATCCGAGTGGAAAAGAAAGGGTATTAGCGGCAGGTAGACCTATACCTTGGGCATTTTTAATAGATTTGTAAAAATCATTTACTTTGGAGTAAAGTAAGCTTATTAAAATGAAGTCATTAGCACTAGACGCACTGTTCTGCAATTTATCTATTTCAAATATTGCATCGTCAAATAATCCAATTTCAATCAGAAGATCAATTTTGTCCTTTAATGGATTGGAACCATTGAAACTAAAATAAACTTCGGGATCTGTTTTTGTGTAGGTTGGATACAGACCGGTTTTCTTCTGTGCCAAGTAAGAGTGGTAAGTAGGTACCATCGACATTGCAAGATTTTTGTAAATTTCTTTCGCCTCATCGTTTCTACCTTGTTTTTCAAGTGTTCTTGCCTTCCAATACTTCGAATTTGACGCATTAAAAGTGGATTGGGCATTCGTAAATGCGGAGAAAGTCGCTTGTGCCTCCCGAAACATTCCTCTTCTGTAATATATCCACCCGAGATTCCAAGCCCCGTCCTCCGCGAATTCACTTTTGGAATATTTTCTAAGAAGTGAATCATAAATTTTGACTGCTTTCTGAGTGTCATCATTTATTTGATAAAGTCTTGCCGCATTGTACAGTGCCTCTGGTGCCAAGCCGCTGTTTGGATAGAGTGTCGCAAGCTGCATATATGATTCAGAAGCTTTTGCATCAAGGTCACGTTTAGCATCGATTTTTGCTCTCCAAAAAAGTGAAGAAGGAGTATTTATAGACGATAGAATTCCATAAGCCTCTCCCAAGCGTCCAAGCCTGAATTTGCATATAGCTATCTTTATGTTAATTACATCATTTTTAGGCACTTTATTAAAATTTCCCAATGCCTCTCCCCATCTGCTACTATCGTAAAGGATTTCAGCCCTATTTTGATAATCAGATGGTGTGGGTTTAAAAGGAATGCCATTTTGCCTGCTCAGTGAAACTATCTCTTTGAAAGCCATTGAAGAATATTCCGATTGAGGATGATCCAGCCAAACCTTCTTATATGATTCTATGGCCTGTGTGAATTTACTTTGCTTCATCTGAGTATCCGCTAATTTAAATTTATATTCTGCCCTATGCGAATTATCAGGTTCTTCAAGATATAATTGGGTATATATCTTCTCTGCATTCTGAAAGTCCCCTGAGTTATTGTAAAGTTCCCCCAGCCCAGATTGTGTTTTATGTCTTAGCCCGCCTGACGGGTTCATAGCCAATATTTGATTCAGAGTTGAGATGGCAGCAGGTAAATTACCCAGATTTTTATGAGCTATCGCCTGGTAGAATAAAACGTAATCATTTAGGGTTATAAGTATATTTTCAAGTCCATTTAGTTGACTGAGACCTTCAAGGTAATTCCCGGTTTGTAAAAAGCAGTATCCTTTTTTAAGTTTTTCTTTAGGATTTGCTTGAGAATTAATTAGAGATGTATCATTCAGAACAACACTGCAATTAATTTCTTCATAAGGATACGATTTTTTTATAGGTATTAAAAGAAATACTACGAGTACGCCCAATAAGATAACAGAATTGCAAAAATAATATGATTTTCCTTTATTGATATTAGACATTAAACTTCTTTTATTTTCTTAGGGTCAAGCAAGTCCCTTAACCCCTCGCCGAATAGATTAAATGAAAATGCTGTGATAAATATCGCCAGGCTGGGAAATACTATCAAATGCGGAAATGTTCTCATACCTTGCCAACCGGTACTGGCAAGTGTTCCCCAGCTAGTCTGTGGAGGCGAAATACCAAGACCCAGGAAACTTAGAGTAGATTCTGCCAATATTGCATAAGGCACAGAAAACGTAAGAGTTATAATCAAAGGACTTAAAATATTTGGCATTATGTGATATGTGAGAATTCTAGCTGGTGAAGCTCCCAGGCTTTTTGCAGATTCAACATATTCCATGGCTTTAACCTGAAGAACGCTTCCCCGTACAACACGGGCTACTCTCATCCATGCAGTTAATCCCAGTGCTATAACAATTCCCAGCACTCCCCTTCCTATTACCAATGAAACCAGGACAATGAGCAGCAAATCGGGAATTGAGTAAAACACATCAACAACCCTCATCATCAAGTCGTCTATCTTCCCACCTATAAAACCAGATATTGCTCCGTAGATCGTTCCAATAACTAGTGCAATAAAAGCTGTACCAAGTGCAACTGATATTGAAATTCTTGCTCCGTAAATAACCCGGCTAAGAAGGTCTCTGCCTTGCTGATCGGTTCCCATAATATGAACAGAAGATGGTGAATTTAAGATCTTCTTAAAATTGGTTTCATCAAATTTATAAGGAGAGATATAGGGAGCTGCGATAGCTATACCTATTATCAAAAAAATAATGACGCCTGCTATAACCACCTGGGCTTTGATCATCTCAGTAAAGTTTAACCTATGATCAGACAAAATTTCTAATAGAATTTAGCAAATATATGTATAAGAATTTCAGAACCCGGCTTGAGAATCATCATCCTTGAAATAGTTGGCTTTGACCACAGTTTTAATACCACCGCGAACGTTAAAATCACCCACAACCTCTGCCCTTATCGGTCTGCATACACCTACAATATCATCAAGTATTTTATTTGTTACGTGTTCATGAAAAGTTCCCAAATTTCTAAAAGAGTACATATATAGTTTCAAAGACTTGAGCTCTATGCAAAGCTTATCAGGTACATATTTTATTTTGATAGTACCAAAGTCGGGCTGGCCGGTTTTGGGACAAACACACGTGAATTCAGGACACGAAATATCAATCTCGTATTGCCTATCCTGGTATTGATTTTTGATTGTTTCTAAAATTTCAGCTTGATTTTCTGATTTTTTACCCATGACTTTTAAATTAAATACTCAATCAAAATTTTATTAAATAATAACATTTATAGCATTAGAGGTCACATAGAATGAAGATGAACACATTAATTATTTGATTAATGCATTTTTAAAATTAATTTTGAATACTGAAATATTAAAGCCAAATACTCATAGCCACAGAGCACACAGAGAAAAGAAGAGGAAAAACGATTTAATTCTAAAGATATTTTTTAAACAAAAAAATAAATTAATATTTTTAGTATTTTCTTTTATCTCTTCTCTGAGCCCTCTGTGTGCTCTGTGGCCAAATTATAAGTTTTTTTCTTAAAGGTATATAAAATCAATATTTAGATAAGATACAAATTGTTGTGGAAATCGGCTGTATAATTAAGTAAAACTAGAAACAAAAATTAATTAAGGTGATTTAATGAAAATAGTAATCTCAGCATTTGTAATATCACTGTTTATATTCGGTTCAATTACCGAAACCAAGGCCGATCCGCCTCCTTGGGCTCCGGCACATGGCTACAGATATAAACATAAGGACGGGGTTGATCTGGTTCCTGACACCGGTGGAGGATTTTATTTTGTGATTGATTTTCCTAACATATTTTATAGTAATAAACACTTTTATAAAAGAAAGAAAAATGGTTGGCAAAAAAGTGCTTCATTTAACGGTCCCTGGACAGATATTAAAAGTAAAAACCTGCCACCAGGCTTAAGAAAAAAATATAACTAAAATGAAACTACTAATTTCAATACTCTTAGTAATTGCCGTGTTGTTAAACAGTGCCTGTGCATTGCTGGTAGGTGCGGCTGCGGGTGGAGCCGGGGTTTATTATCTGAAGGACAAGGGATATAAGGTTCAGACTCCGGTAACTAAAGAATAGCTTGATTATCTGATATTATAGACACCTCTTCAAGTTCGAGTAATACTTACATTATACATCTCAAAAATAACAAATACTGGGGCATAGTATAATGGCAGTACGGTGGACTCTGGCTCCATAGATCTAGGTTCGAATCCTAGTGCCCCAGCCATAATTTTCTTAGTGATTTCAGGTAGTTAAGTAAAACGAAATTTCGTTAAATCTAAGCATTTAATTTTTTGCTACGGTTTTTGCTACAACTAGTAACGAAATTTGAAGAAAAATTGCTTATTTCCCGAATTAACTTTTATGATTCGATATTCTTTCAACTGTTTCAAAAAGTGATTTATCAGGATGGACGTATCTCATAGTTGTTTGTAAATCTCTATGACCTAAAATCTTACTAACTGCAACAACATTCCCAGTCAACTCAATACCTCTTGTTGCAAAAGTATGTCGAAGGTCATGAAATCGTATCTTGCCAATACCCGCATCTTTACAAACATTATGAAATACTTTTGTTAGTGAATCAGGCCCCTTAAAATTTGCACCTTTAGATGTTAGAAATACATATTCTTGATAACCTGTTTTAAGTTTTTGTTTAAGAAGTTCATTTTTTAGTTTAGAGCTTATTGGAACCAACTTTTTCTTTTTAGTCTTACTGTTCGTTGCCTCAATAATAATTACATTATTAGTTAAGTCCACGTTTTCCCATTTAAGCGATAAAATTTCCATCTTTCTCATACCTGTACCGAGAGCAGTAATAACAATAGGCTTGATATATGATGGACAGGAATTTAAAAGTCTTTCTTCTTCATCATAAGACAAGATTCTTTCCATCTGATTGTTTTCTTCCAAGAACTTAACTTTTGATACAGGGTTCTCACCAAAGAATTTGTTTCTTTGTTTAGCAAAATTAAAAAGGCTTCTTAAACATGCTAATTCCCTATTAACTGTAGCAGGTTTTATTGGATGGTTATTAATAGTATCTTTGAGCCTTTTATTTTGGTAGTCAATAATATCGCTTGGAGTTATAGAACTTAGTTTATAATCTCCAAAGAAGTTGATAAGATGTCTCATGGAATTTTCGTTTCTTTTCCAAGATCTATTTCGTATTACATCTTTCTTATACGATAAGTATTCATCCC
>JAZGCJ010000328.1:0-2549 GCA_036476895.1 Thermodesulfobacteriota bacterium | reverse complement strand
TCATATCTTGTTAAAAGTAAGGAGGAAGACTATATTGATTTTGCACCTAATAGCCCCCTTTCAAAACCAAAAGAAACTACAACCAAAAGTGAAGCATAATGAGTAAAAGAGATGAAATGAAATGGGCAATTGTCCATATTTTTTCAAGTTATAACAATACCCTTGTAACTGCCACTGATTTAAGTGGTGCCGAAACTTTCGCTAAATGTACCGCGGGTATGGTGGTCAAAGCCAGCCGCGATGAATCATCCCCCTATGCTGCAATGCAATGTGGCTTCAGAGTGGCTAATGATCTCAAGGATAAAGGAATTAGAGGGATTCATATTAAGGTTAGAGCGCCAGGTGGAAATAAGAGTCAAACTCCCGGACCAGGTGCCCAAGCATGCATACGTGCCCTTGCTCGTTCCGGTCTAAAAGTCGGCAGGATTGAAGAAGTAACTCCTAAATCGCATGACCACTGCCGCAGGAAGGGTGGACACAGGGGTCGTAGAGTATAAAGGAAATCATCCCTCTCTCTTATTTGACAAATATATTTATCAGAAAACCTATTCATCTTTATTGAGGAATTTTTTAACAAACTTTCCTTTTTGTTCAAGATACCAAATTATATACTAGTGTTGTCTCCGATCTTCCTCGCTTCCATGTAAGGTATATCGCAGCTGAAAAATAAATAAATTTTTTTAGAATAAAATTTATTAGAATTTCATGTTGATTCATAATTACATCAAATTCAGAAAGAAGAAAAGTGTTGTGATATGAATGTCGGAAGAAAATTTCAAAACTGCCACTTATGAAGAAAAAATGAAAATGTTTAACGGCAAGATGTCCGAGAAACAAGAGAAGGATAGTCGTGAAAATGTAATATATATCTGTAGGGAATATTGCGGAAAATGTTCAAGTTATGAGGGAACTGGAGAAGAATCTCGTGCTTTTTGTGTGGTGGGGAAGAGTTCCGTAATAACTGAGAAGAAAACTTGTTTATGCGGACAATGCCCAATTACTAGAACAATGAGTCTTCGCTGGGGGCATTATTGCATTGACGGTACCGCATTAGAGCTCTCCCAAGACGGAGGGTAAGAATCTACTGAAAATTATTATATTCTTGAATTTTTATTCGAGCTGAAATACTGTGAAAATTTTCTACTTCTTTAATAAATTGTAAGACATGATAATATTAATATAAAAATTTACTATCCTCCCAGAAATTATATTACAAGAAGAGCTAATAATTTCCACTAATTTCTTTATTTTAAAAGCCTTTTTAGATTTGATCGAATTTTAAATCCACACAATGAGATTTAAAAATGCACTAAAAATGGAAAAAAATCCAAAAATTTGACATTAATCAATTAGACCTTTGAATTTTGGATTTCCCCTGATTTTATCAAAATTGGAATTCTCAATGGCTCGTTTGGTAAAAAAGAGTTGAGTTATTCCACATAAGTGTAGGCTTTTTTTAACGCTTTTTCTGCGCCTGTAATAACACTTTCGATGATATCCGAAACACTCTCAATTTTATTTATAACACCAATACTCTGCCCTAATAACACATAACCGTTCTCTACATCACCGTTATAAGTTGCAAAACCTGCAATTGCATCTCTTCTTAATTCTTCGGCAAGTTCTTCCTTTGAGATAGCTCTTCGGTGTTCCTGTAATCCTTTTTCCTCAGCCATTTTTTCCTCTTTACTTGTTACTAATCCTTTTGCCATCGAAAATTTGTTCTTCCAGAGTCTAATGGTTCCTAAACCTCCCGTTCTTATAATAGTATCTTGAGCTTTTGCCGGGGGAATTATATTCTTGTAGTTTTCGTGAAATTCGCTATCCTTCGACGCGATGAACCTCGATCCCATAACAACTCCTCCAGCACCGAGGGCTAAGGCTGCTGCCAGACCATCCCCTGTGGCATATCCACCACACGCGATTTTCGGAATATCTGGATGTTTTTGCTGTACTTGCTGCAATAAAACCATACCCCCAACTTTTTCATATGATTGGTGTCCTCCCCCTTCAAAACCGGTTACAACAAGCCCGTCACATCCCGCAGCCACACATTTATCTGCCAACCATAGTGCAGGAGCGACATGGAAGTGTTTAATCTGTGAATTTTCCCTTAATTTTTGAAAATCTTTGTTTAGGGGCATTCTTGATGCTGAACCCGCACTAGTAAGCGCGTATAGGCATTGTTCTCTCAATTTTACACTTTCCATTATATGCTTTGAGGTTTCTGAAATCAATTTGTCACAATTTATTGTTAATCTCGAAGTTCTTATATTGAACCCAAAAATCCCCTCAGTATGTTCAACGACGTAATCAAGATTTTTCTTCATAGCAACTATTGCATCTGGTTCCCTACCATCCATAGATTGGTTTGCATGAGAAATCATGCCAAGTCCGCCAGCCTCTGAGACCGCTATTGCCATTTCGGTTGTTCTGAAAGGACCCATAGCAGCATTTGCGATAGGGTGTTTAATTCCAAACATTTCGGTAATATTAGTTTTTAATGTCAAAATAAATCACCTTCTAGTCAAATTAAATTGGAGTCTAAA
>JAZGCJ010000327.1:0-4101 GCA_036476895.1 Thermodesulfobacteriota bacterium | reverse complement strand
TCTCCTTTTCATACTCTTTCTGACTCTAACCCTTAAAAACTACCATAACCGTCCTCCCCCAAACCTTTAAAGTTTTTACCACAGAAATGTCACCAAAAATCGTAATTAATTCATATACACATTTTATTAGAAAAATATCTAACTCACTACAGGGCACTTTAAAAAAATCTATTCGACATTACCCATTACCTTACTTTCTTGACATTTTCTTTTCTCAAGAAGATCAGAAGTTCAGGAATAAGAAATGAATGATATCCTCACCTGGCAAGGCATGTTTAAGCAGATGGTCATATAGCAAAACGTCTCGTTATGGGAAAAATAGTAACAAATTATTACAAAAAATTTTATTTTTCCTGTCTCTAGAAGAAAAAATAAATCCCAGAAAATATTGTAAGTCTTAAGTAGATAATATCCGTATCATCCTCATTTTATTGATCATACGTCATCATAGCGGTGACCTAGTGTACTATAACTAACTGCGTGGTTTTTTGTATCATCTTCTTTTTCGGCACTGTTTTTGTGACCACGCTCAACTTAATTAAGCAAGCACCGATAAATAACTTAGTAAGACTCAGATCTCAGATGAGGAAATGAGGCTAAAAATGAAAAAATTAATCTTTGTAGGCACTTTCGTTACGATGCTATTTACGTTCCCTATTACAATCGCAGTTTTCGCCTTATTTGATTCATTATTATACAGCTATAAAAACTTTATTATCAATTAACGTTTATTTTGGCGTCCAGATAGCATTCCTTAGATTAATCAAGGAGGATAAGATGAAAAAGGTAATTATGAAAAGTTTGTTGGTATTCACCACGCTGGTATTCACGGTTACCTCGGCAATGGCAGCAAAGCCCGAAGACGTAATAGACAAGTTGAACGTATTCCCGAGCGGTAAAAAATACGCCATGAATATAACTGTCAAATCTGGCAAGGGCAAGGAAGCCACAGCCATTACTGAGCTGCAGACAGTTGATCCACGCACACCAGAATTTAATGTTGATGATGCTACTATGGAGCAGTTAAGAATGATTCTGCTTCTTATGTGTGTGCCAGGATTCTGGCAAAGTATACCGACGAATATTCAATTACGATAGCTGCTGATTCAGTTGCAGTTAAAGTTGAAGTAGAAGATGAAAATGGAAATGATTCGATCTATCTTTGTTTCCGTCCTAACTAGGGCATTGAGTAACGCTTGGAAAACTGTATAAGGGATTCGGGGAAATTTCTCCGTTTCACTTGTTTAGTTTAACTCCAAATGTTTCCACCATCTTATCTAATACCCCGTCTACAATATTATCATCCTTGACATACATTGCTGAGTAACCCATCACTCATAAGATCTTCTTCATCGAGGCCAAAGCTATGTTAAGTTTTCTTCCTTACCTTGATACGTCTACTCTTACTCTTTATTTACATCAATCTCTTTAAGTAAGCATATCTCCTGTTTACAAAGGCATCTGCATAATGTACAGCCAATTTTCCTTGGGTAAATAGACAAAACGGAAAAATTTACCCATTGATGATGAAATATTATACACGAATGATATACAGAGAAATAAGGAAGGGATTACCCGCTGATGTTCTTATGTATCTGTTATGTGTAAGTCTAATTACCAATTGTTCGCCGCTTCTTCTCGTTTTTCCCTTGTTGAAGGTCTAAGGCCTTTTGCTACAGTACATAACACAATCCAGAAATTCCATTTTTTAGAAAATTTCCGTTAAAGTCTTCTAATCTCCAGCCGATAATAACCTCAGTAAGCATTACCCATACGGCCAATTTGGGAAATTTTATCACAAGAGGAGATAAGAATATTATTTGAGTAAGGAAACATTTTTTAAGTAACTCTTTTTTTACTGTATTTTATTTTTGTTTTAGTTTTTGTGCTAATCTGGCAGGGAAGTCAAATTAGCAAAAATTCTAAAATTGGTTATCGTGTTGAGCACTTGAAATGCTCCACACAAGATCAAGGAGGATTTTAAAAATGGGTTTAAGAATACAAAACAATATCGCTGCCTTAAACACACACAGGCAGTTGCAGATATCTGATCTGGCTCTTTCAAAATCTTTGGAAAGACTCTCGTCAGGTTTCAGGATAAACAGAGCTGCTGATGACGCTGCAGGTCTTTCTGTTTCAATGAAATTTAGAGCACAAATAAGATCTTTGCAACAGGCCTCAAGAAACGCAAACGAAGCAAATGCTCTATTACAGGTTGCAGAAGGTGGTGCAGACCAGATATCAAACATCCTTTCGAGGATGAAGGAACTCGCAACACAGGCCGCATCTTCTAACACTACGAGCGGCGACCGTGCTAACATTAGCACTGAGGTAAACACCCTTAAGTCAGAAATAGACCGAATCGCTGCATCAACAAAATACGGAACTACGTCATTGATTGATGGCAGCTTTGTTAATTCCACATTCCAGGTAGGTTCTGAAAATAACGCAGACAATCAGATTACTTTCAGCTTAGGTGACATGAGAACAGGAACAGCGGGACTGAACGTAGACGTTGATGTTAGTACCCAATCTGGCGCGCAAGTGGCTTTAACTACCATTGACACTGCTATTTCCACGTTGGCAGACAGGCGCTCAACTATAGGTGTTATGCAAAACAGGTTTGGCTTTACCATAGCAAACATTGCCACCAGTGTTGAAAACATAACCGCTGCTGAGTCTGTAATACGAGACTCCGATTTAGCCTTTGAAACGATAGCCTTCACTAAGAACCAGATATTGCTTCAAGCTGGTACAGCAATGCTTGCACAGGCTAACCTGGCGCCACAGTTTTTATTGGGTCTGCTTGGTTAAGTATTGCAAACTATTATCAAGATCTTTGCATCATAGAAAAAAAGGGAGGGTGGATATATATTTACCCTCCCTTTTCTTATATAACTGAATTGAAAATTCACTTAGTCATTTCTAACACCTTATTAGGACAAGGATTCTATGAATATACCTTGATAAATTCCGAAATCCGTAGGAAAAAAATAACGATGTGTGTAAATATTACCTATTAAGTTTCTTAATGTATCAGGATACTTTAACCACTGTATCATAAGTTGCAACTGTACAAAGCTTTAGATATAGCAGAAATATGTCGTATTTGGTACAAATATTGCTAATTAGTACGTGGGAGAATATTATGGTTTTGATGGAAAAGGAAATGGAAAAAAGGAACTTTCTTAATTGGTACTACTTATACGCCACCACGGAGGAAATTGAAAAAGCAAAAAGGACCAATAAAGAAGCCCTGGAAAGACTAATCAATGAATATTCAGACGAGATCGAGAAGATAAACAAGTCAAGACGTTTGTATGAATCTATATCACAATCCAGAGAAATAACACAAGAACCATATCCTGTCAGTTGTCCCTAAGTATGAATTCGGTTTGCACATGAAACACCGAGAAGCTTAAAATAAACAAAATAACCCTAATAGGAGAGAGCTTAAATGCCAGGAACGAGTTCGGTTGGCGGTTTAATTTCCGGACTAGACACTGCAACCATAATTAACCAGCTTATCTCCGTAAGCAGAAGGCGTATCGACGTTGTCGTTAACAACCAGATTGAACAGAGTGACAAACTAACTGCCTTCCAATCCCTTAACACACAATTGCTTGACTTTAAATCAAAGGCAAAAACCCTTAAGGATAGCGACACATTCAACGTCTTTAAAACAGCAACAACAACCGATTCGACCAACTTCAAGGCCAGCGACCTTCTCACAGTCTCAACAACAACTGATGCAAGCCCGGGCACCCACACCATAGAATTTACACCGACATCACAATTAGCGCAGGCAAGACAACTATCATCACAGAGTCACACCAGCGCCTCAACGGCGCTGAACCTTTCTGGCGAGTTTGTCATAAACGGCAAGGCGATAAATATCACCACAACAGACACGTTGTCTGATATCGCTGTGAAGATAAATAATGCCAACTCTGGTTCTAATGCGACCGGGGTAACGGCTACCATACTATCCGCCTCAAGTACTGACAATCGCTTAATCCTTACGAGTGACAATACAGGTGAAGGCAAGTTCAGCATATTAGATGCATCGGCTACCGGTACAGGTATACTCCAATCATTAGG
>JAZGCJ010000326.1:0-16380 GCA_036476895.1 Thermodesulfobacteriota bacterium | reverse complement strand
TTCAACCTTTCTTTTTTTATGAAAAGTGGTGGTTATCAACCTTAATATACTTAATGCAGCTAAAGCTACACCTATTACAGCTACTATTAAAATTCCAAAAAAAGCAAAAATTATAAATAGCAAAATTCCCACTAAGCCAAGTATAGGAAGGATATAGAATGGTATTTTGAAGTTATTATAATGTATTGATTGTCTTGCCAATTTCTATACTCTCATTAGTTGATCTTGATCATAGTATTTATTTTAACAGAAAATATTTATAATGGTACCTTAACTTTTACAAGTATCTAGTCTAATAATTCCTGTGAATCCAACTTTACTTCCTCACGCGTTTCTTCCATGACATTTCTTATATTTTTTGCCACTCCCGCAAGGACATGGATCATTTCTACCAATCTTTTTTTCTCTTCTTACAGGTTTCGGTTTTTGTTGTTCGGCGTTTCCGTCTCCACCTCTACTAAGGGTCATTCTTTGTTGCTCTTGTCTTCTTTTTCTCTCTAATTGTTCAATCTCGGTGTCACTCACCGGTTGCACGCGGTACAGCTTTTCACATATATCTTTACTACAACTCACCATCATTTCAGAGAACATATCGAAACCGTCCCTTTTGTATTCGTGTAATGGATCTCTCTGTGCATAGCCCCTGAGGCCTACACCTTCTCTTAAATGATCCATATTAAGAAGATGGTCTTTCCAGAGATAATCAAGGGTTTGTAGCATCACAAATCTTTCAATTTGTCTCATGGTGTCGTGGCCGATATCTTTTTCTTTTTCTTCATAGTAGTCGTGTATTCTATCTCTAACATGGTTCTCTATTTGTTCTCTCCCCGAACCATTTAAGGAAAGATCTTTAAAGATATCTTGTAAATTGAATATAGTGGAGACCGAATCCTGAAAAGGTGCAAGATCTAACTCATCGACATTTATTTTTTCCGGCAAATTAGATTCTAATATTTCATCAATTACTTCGTCTGCAATGTTATAAAAGATATCTTTGAGATTTTCCCCGCCTGCTAAGTATTCTTTTCGTTTTTTGTATACAACCTCTCTTTGCTTGTTTAATACATCGTCGTACTCAAGAAGATGTTTTCGTATATCAAAGTTTCTACCCTCTACTTTTTTCTGGGCATTCTCAATGGATTTGGTTATCATTTTATGCTCTATAGGTTCTCCTTTTTCCCATCCAAGCTTATCCATGATGCTGGATATTCTTTCAGAAGCAAATATTCTCATTAGGTCATCTTCCAGAGAAACGAAAAACCTGGATGAGCCTGGATCGCCCTGTCTTCCCGATCTGCCTCGAAGCTGATTATCAATCCTTCTAGATTCATGTCTTTCAGTCCCTATTATGTGTGAACCCCCAAGTTCTAAAACCCGTTTCTTCTCATCTTCACATATTGATCTTGCATCAAGCATTGCATCCTCAAATTGTTCTTGATCAGCCTCTTCAGGGTCTATGTGATAGTTTTTCTTGATGATGTCCCTTGCCAAGAACTCTGGGTTTCCTCCTAAAAGTATGTCGGTTCCTCTTCCTGCCATATTGGTTGCAATCGTGATTGCACCAATCCTTCCTGCCTGAGCAATAATTGAGGCCTCTTGTTTGTGGTTTTTTGCATTCAATACCTGGTGTTTTAGTTTTAACTTTAGGAGCAAATTGCTTATTTTTTCGGATTTTTCTATCGAAGTGGTGCCCACCAGCATTGGTCTTCCAAGGTTATTTAGTTCTTTTATTTCATCAATTACTGCATTGAATTTCTCATTTTCAGATTTGTATATTAAATCATTGCCGTCTAACCTAATCATCGGTTTGTTAGTAGGAATTACTGATACATCTAATTTGTATATGTTCTTGAATTCAAAAGCCTCTGTGTCCGCAGTACCGGTCATGCCGGACAGCTTTCTGTACAATCTGAAATAATTTTGAATTGTGATGGTTGCCAATGTTTGGTTTTCATTCTCAATTTCAACCCCTTCTTTTGCCTCCACAGCCTGATGAAGACCATCACTCCATCTTCTTCCGGGCATAAGCCTGCCGGTAAATTCATCGACTATTATCACCTTGCCATCCTTGACCATGTAATCGACATCATTTTTAAATAAACTGTGTGCCTTTAGGCCTTGAATCACATGGTGAAGTATTTCTAAGTTAATTGGGTCGTAGAGGTTATTGATCCCGAGTGCATTTTCAACTTTACTCGCTCCCTCTTCGGTTGGGGTGACCTGTCTTGTTTTTTCATCAATGGTGAAATCAACATCCTTTTTTAGTCTTCTGACTGTTTTATCAATATTGTAATATTGCTCGGTCGAGCTTTCTGATGGGCCAGAAATTATAAGCGGTGTTCTAGCTTCGTCTATTAGGATACTGTCAACTTCGTCAACTATAGCAAAATTGTGTTCCCTTTGAACGTAATCATCAAGGGAAAACTTCATATTGTCTCTGAGATAATCAAAGCCATACTCGTTATTGGTGCCATAAGTTACATCAGCACCATAGGCATCTTTTCTTGGGCATTCCACCAGTTTTGTTTTAAATGAAGATAGAACATCAAGGTTCCTTTCAGGAGGAATATCCATGTCAATATATTCGTTTGGCCAAACTGTATGGCTATTTTCTATAGCCTCTTCGGCCCTATGCGGGTTTTCCCATTCTACCTTGTATGAGACATCGTGGTTTATAACACCAACTTCTTGGCCCAATAGTTTGTAGATAGGACCCATCCACATAGCATCACGTCCAGCCAGATAATCATTAACCGTAACCAGGTGGGCTGCAAATCCAGAAAGTCCGTTTAGAAATAGAGACAGTACAGCAACTAATGTTTTACCTTCACCTGTCTTCATTTCAGCTATTTTGCCCTGATGAAGTACAATACCTCCAATAAGTTGAACATCGAAATGGCGCATGCCAATAGTCCTACGTGATGCTTCTCTTACAAGGGCAAATGCCTCTGGTAATATTTCCCATAATGCGGATTCGAGATTAGATGAATTATCTTCAGAACTTATATCAAAATTGCCGTTTAGACTACTTCTTAAGTCATTTTTTAAATTGTTAGCTTTTTCCAGAAGTTCGGTATTGTGAATTTTATAAAATTCTTTTTCTAAATCATTTATTTTGACAATTGTTGAGGATAACTTCTTTAATTCCCTTTCATTTTGAGATCCAACAATTTTTTTTAACAAGAATGAGATCATTAATTAGACATTCCTCCGGTCAATCTATAAAAAGTATAAGTATTAAAGTATAAGTATTAAAATCATTCGTAACAAATTATTATCACAGGGTAATCAAATAATATCAGGAAAAAGGCAAAATTACCTTTGTAATTTTTAATTAAGTTCTACGGAAACGACTTTTGAAACTCCTCTATCCTCAGATGTAATTCCTATTAGACTTTTTACAGACTGCATCGTTTTTTTATTATGCGTTATAATAATTGATTGAGAATATTTAGTAATTTCATTCATAAGATCCATAAACTTGGAACTATTGGTGTCATCTAGCGGGGCATCTATTTCATCAAACAGTAGAAATGGCACTGGCTTTACCATGCAGGCAGACATAATCAATGCGATTGTTGAAAGAGCTTTTTCCCCACCAGATAGCAGGTTTATTGATTGAAGTCTTTTTCCTTCAGGTCGTATAAGTATCTCGATCCCGGTATCTAGCAAATTGTCAGGTTCTAAGATAATCAACTTGCCTTCACCACCTAGTATCCTTCTGGATATTTCTTGAAACTTCTCGTTAACCATGTCAAATGCTTCCAAGAATTTTACAGAAGATTCCTTGTCAATTTTCTGTATAGCCTTGTAAAGTGTCGAAATAGCATTGGTTAAATCATCAACTTGATTATTTAAAAAGTTGTACCTTTCCTCAAGTTTGGTGAATTCTTCAGGTGCTAGAAGATTGACTGCACCGAATGCTTCAATCCTTCTGTTTAACTTGACAAGACGTTCCTCTTCTTCCTCGATGTCAAATTGTTTTAGTATTTCTTCATTGGTACTACCCTGAATTTGATCTTTAAGTTCAGAATTTTCATCATGTACGCCTAGTCCCAACTTGTTTTGTATATGACCAGTTTCAACTTCATTGCTCTTAAGATCAATAGCAAACGAGGTCAGATTTTCTTTATGAACCGATATTGTATGGTTAAGTTCTTCTTTTTTCCTAATTAGTTCTTTTAATGAATTTGTTGTTTCAACTTTATCCTTTTTTAGTGACTCCAGATCTTGATTCCTTTTTTCGAGCAACTCCTTTAATGTTGCGATCATCTCTATATTTTCTTCATGGGTTTTTATTATCTCTTTTTTCTTTTTGAAATTTTCTTCTATTTCTTTTGTCTCATATTCAACTCTAGATTCTATTTCGGAAAATCTGCCGTGCAGGTTCTCTAAATCTGTTCTTAGTATGTTTTCTTTGTCCGTTAAATGTAAATAACTTAATTCGTATTTTTCTAGATTATTTTCTAAATCCCTCTTCTCTTTTTCTAAGTTTTTTAAGTGTTCCTCTAATTCATTAACAATCAATTCAAGATCAGATTTTTTATCCTCGAGCTCTGCGATGCTCTCAAGCTTCTTGTCAATTAGTTCTGTTTTCTCTTTCTGAGTTTTGTTGATTTTCTCTAACTCTGCGTTGAGAATTTCTTCTTTTACTTCAAACTGATTTAACCTATCCGTTAGGTTATCTAAATCTTTGTTTATCTTAATTTTGGCTATTTCGATTTCCCTTTCTTCGATATTCAATTTATTAAGTTCGTTTACCAAAAGCTCTATTTCTTGTTCAATAGAGGTAATATCGTTTCCGTTGATATCCAATTCTTTTGTCATTTCCTTCAAAGTTTCATTGATTTCATTTATTTCTCTTTTTCTTTCAAAAATTCCATCTATATTAGCCCCGAAAGTTACAGCGCCGGAGGGATGAATCAATTCACCGCTATTTGTCACATAGGAAAAGTTTCCGTTTGTTTTTTCAGCTAGATCCAAACCATCCTTTACACTTTGAACAAGGTAGCACCCGTTGATAATTCCACCTAGTAATTGCTTGTCAATATTCTCGACCTCAACTATTTCTGAGATTGGTTTTGCACCGTGAGTTAAGTCTTCAGGTTGAGAAAAAGATGAGAGTCTCTGTAATGATACAAAGGTGCACCTTCCTAATGATTTATCTCTTGAATAATTTATCGTGTTAAATAGTTCTTCATCATTTTTTACCAAAACCCATTTTAATTTATCCCCAAGTGCGGATTCAATTGTATCTTCATAACCTTCTGGTGCTTTGGTATAATCCGCAATAATGCCCAAAATCCCGTTACCTTTGTTCTCTACAATAAAACTCCTTATTCCTTCAGGCAACCATTCGTAGTTGTCTTGGATTTGTTTTAATGCATTTAGTTTATAGTTGTTCTTGTTCAACTCGTCTGTGAACGTCTTCTTCATTTCTAATAAAGCGTTTAATTTGTTTTGCTTGTTTTCTAAAGAAAGATTTATCTTCTCTTTGTGCTGGCTTATACGTTTAGCAAAGTTAATATTCTCATCTTTTAGCTTATCTATTTCATATTTACTTGAAATCACCTGGTTTCTTTCGGAGATCAGTTCAGACAACTCTTTTTTAATCCTATTTTTGTAGATTTCAAGTTCTGAAATTTCTTTTTCAATTGTGGATGATGAATGTTTTAAGACATTAAGGTCTTCTAGAGTCTTTAAAAGGTCGTTTCTGCAACTATTGATTTTGGATTGGATATTTGTGAGGTATTCATTCTTTGTTGATAGATCATTTTGCTTTTCTGACAGTATCTCTTTTTCGGATTGAATCTTTGTCTTGACTTCGTGTAGGGAGTTTTCTTTGGTTGTGATTTGATAACTTAAGTTTTTTCTTTCATTCAATAAAAGCTCCTTATCTTCAACTATCTTTTGAATGTATGTTTCAGTGTTTGTTATTTGAGATTTTAAAATATTTTGTTCAGATTCTTTATTCAGCAGGTCAGATCTTATCTGGAAGTTCTCCCTCTCAATATTTTCAATATCGTTTTCTAAAATATCTGATTTGTTATTTGAGTTGTTAATTTCTTCCTCGACGGATATTAATTTTTCTTTGATATCATTTATAGTTGAATCTAGAGCGGCAATTTGGGTTTTTATTTCTTTGTTTTTTTCATTCAGATTGATGAATTTAGCATGATTTATTTGTAAATCCAGGAGCTTTGCTTCATCGTGGAACCTTTTGTATTCCTTGGCTTTTTCAGCCTGCTTTCGAAGGGAATTCATCTGTGATTTAACTTCGTTTATCATGTCATCTATACGAATTAAGTTTTCCTTCGTAGATTTAATTCTGCTCTCTGTTTCACTTCGTCTTACCTTGTATCTTGTAATACCTGCAACTTCTTCGATCAATAATCTTTTTTCCTCTGGTTTTGAAGTTATAAGATTGTCAATTTCCCCCTGGGTTATAACTGAATAAGCTCGTGCCCCTGCTCCAGTATCGAGAAACATTTCAGATATATCCTTAAGCCTGCAAGGAGTTCCGTTAATGGTGTATTCGCTTTCACCCGATCTGAACAGTCTTCGTTTGAGTATTAATTGATCAAAATCATCTTCATTTTTAAGGTCGATGGATAGAGTAACCTCAGCCATTCCCAACGGCTTTAATAATTCACTTCCGTTGGAGATAAAATCTTCTATTCCATACGCCCTAAGTTTCCTTGGATTTTGCTCTCCCAATACCCATCGGATTGCGTCTAAAATGTTTGACTTTCCGCAACCGTTTGGGCCGACTATCGCGTTGATTCCTTTATGAAATCTTATTTTACTTCTATCGTAGAAAGATTTGAATCCAATTATTTCAATAGTTTTTATTTTCATTGAGCAAATGTACGTTTATAGCATTGCCAAAAGTCAATAAAGTCTTGATGAGAGTATTTAAGTAAACATGAATAGGATAACTAATTTTATTTTTTAAATAAACTAGACCAAAAACGTTTTTCAATTTTTTTGGAACTGGGTTTGTTCTGGTTACTTATCTTCCTGTGTTGTATTAACCTTAATTCTCTTTTAGCTTCTATATATTCTGGATTTTTTGAAATTGCTTCCTTAAAGTTAATTTCTGCACTTTTAATATCATTAATGTATTTATAAATTGTTCCAAGGTAGTAGTAGTTTTCTGCTATACTGTTATTCAACCTGATCGAGGTATTTAATTTTTCTATTAAATCGTTGATCTTGTTGTCTTTTTCATCGGAAGAAAGGAAAATGGACCATGCATGTGCCCCTAAGTAAACTGGTTCATCAGGATTTAGTTCCAATGCATCTTTAAATTTTTTCTCGGCTTCAGTATATCGCCTTTGGTTTAATAGTGTATGTCCTTCTTTAAAGGCAAACTCAGCTTCGTATATGTTGAGAGCTTTCTCCTTTATGCCTGCCAGCTCTTCTGCAGAATCGTAATTGTTTCTTTTGGTAGGGTTGCTGAGAGTCTGGTAAGATAAGGTGATTTTTGTAAAAATTTCTTCTGCCATATTGATGGTGTTTTTGTCTGTGTTTGGAAAGCTATCCGGGTGGTATTTTCTAACCAATATGAAGTATGAATCTTTTATTTCCTGTTCGTTTGAGTCTCTTTCAATGCCGAGTATGTCGTAGTAATTTTTATTCCTTAGGTTTGAATAGAATTGGGCAAGGTCGGCATATGAGTCATTTAATTTTACTTCATCTTGATTACCAATTGGATGGATGTTTTCATGCTGATTCTCGGTGTTTAAATCAATCCCCCCAGGCGATTCCATCTCAAGTTCAATAGATGACGAAGGCTCCCCAGAAGGTTCTTTAATTTTGCTGGTTTTGTCTAACTCGAGTTCAAGCGGTTCAGAAACCTTTAAATTTAGAACTTGAGATTGTTGTATGTCAGTTGATATTTGAAGATCTTCAGCATCCTGACTATCGTTGGAAAAACTGTCTCCATCTGCTGAATTATCCGGCAACTCAATTTCTTGATCCAAGTCTATGGCCCCTTCTGTTTCGCTCGGTTGTACTTTCTCATTTTGAATCATGGTTTTATTTGCTGATAAAGAGGCCATCTTCGCTGAATGGAGATTATCTATTTTTATTAATTCTATTAGGTCAAGATAATAAAGCAAAGAGAGTGTATTGTCTTTGTCGAGGGTACTGTTCTCAAGTATTTCCTTAATTGTAATATCTTTTTTCAAAAGCTGAATAAACCTGAGCTCCTTGGGGCCAAAGCCTAAGTAGTCTATTTCGTTTTTGAATTTTGGATTGAACTCAATTTTTAAATTAAGGTCATCGATCAGGTTAAGGTCTATATAATTTTTAGTACATCTGTATATTAATTCAAATAAATTGATTTGGTACGAAGCAAGTTCATTTGTGAATTCATCCTCTTGATTAAAATAATATTTACCCTGAGTGTTAAAAAAACCTCGAATTATCTTTTCTTCGACCTGGATCTTAAGAAATTCTATTAGTTCATGGTGCGAGATAGCGCCTATACCTATAAGTGCTTCTCCAATTCTTTGCTTGTTTAATTCAGCAATTTCTTTAGCTTTTTCAAGATCCGATTCACTTATCTTGTTGTGATTAATTAATATCTTGCCTATAGCAGTTTCTAAATCCCCGCCCTCTGCAAAGACAGGACTACCATTTAAAAAGTAAATTGTTAATTTGTTACGTGAATCTATATTGAGAATTCCTGTTTTTTTCTTTTTGCTGATATCAAGTAGTATTTTAAAGTACGAGTTTGATTCCAGATCTCCTTCATCTGAACTTTCCGATATTAAATTTTTATCCTTTTCTATCGGATTAGATATATAGGTTTTAACCAATTCAAATAGTTTGTTTAAATTGTCTGAATTATCAAGCAAAAATACCGGGATGAAATTGAACACTGTATCATGAGGTCTGTCTGTATAAATTATTTCGAATTGATCAATATCATTAATTAAAGAAACATAAGATGGGCTGATTACGGTGTTCAATTGTTCTATAACGGCGAAGTCGGGCTTTTCATAAGTTAATTTGTCTATACCCTTTTTATAATCTGGAATAATTGTAGATATTACTCCTTTGAGTTCCAGGAACTCTTTAATCACCTTACAATATGCATCATCTGATCCAATGATCAGAGCTCTAATTACGGACAAAGCTTTATACTCTCCTTAAATAGATCATCCTCGATAAGAGAAAAGCTCATTGTTGGGAATTATTTCGGATTCTTGCCTAAGTTTCTGAATCCAGTTTTGAAAAAGCTGGGTTCTTTGTTTTTCAAGTTCTCTTACCTTTAAATCTTCTTTTTTCTCCTCAAATGAATTATTGTCAATTTCTTCTTTTTCTTTAAAGAGGAACACATAAAATTTATCAGAGCTTTTATAAACTTTTTTCGGAATTGGATTTTCCTTACTTAAATTAAAAGCCTCTAAATTTAAATCTTTTATATCCAGACCGGGTATCTTGTCTAATCTTGAGAAAAGGCCCGTTTCCTTAATCTCAATGTCCATTTCTTTCGCGGTTTCGTTAAATTTTGAATTATCATCTTTTGTCTTATTTAAGATCTCATAAGCCTTACGTTCAGCAAGTTCATTGGCTTTTTCGTTTTTAATATCTGCAATGATTTGATCTTTTATATCATCCAAGTTCTTTTCTTTAGGTTCAATGATGGTATCTAATTGATATATCCATATTTGATCATCAATCTTTGTATGATCCGTTTGACTGACCTGACTGGTGAAAGCCTTTGATAGTATCTGTTGTGGAATATTTTCGTCGTTTTTGTCTTGTGTGAAAGGCTTTGAAGTTTTTATTCCTTGAATCGATAAGTGTTCAGATATTTTATCAAGAGAATAATCTTCTTCGGGTATTTCCTCTAATTTGACTATATATTCATCAAGAATTACGATCTTTTTCTGCTCATTTATAGACTTTACTACTTCATTCTTGATTTCATCGAGAGGGGGGATCTTGTCATCTATTTTAAACTCTTCCTTATACGCATTATAGTAAGCACTGATTTCTTCGTCTGATGTTTCTATATTTCCTTCTATCGTATTATTATCGATTATTAGATAACGAATAATTCGTGTTTCAGGGTTTTTAAATTTGTCTTTATTTTCATTGTAATAGGCTGAAATTTCGTCATCTTTAATATCGTCAACCTCCTCAAACTGGTCTTCAGCAGCAACCTCGATATATTCTATGTTTATTTTTTCATTCTCAGTTTTATAAACATTGAATAATTCCTCATCGGTTACATGCGCCGTATTTCTTATAAAATCTACTAACCTGTTGGCAAGTAATTCTTCCCTATACTTATTTTCAAATTCGGAAACACCTTCATTGAAAAACTGTTCTATGATCTGTTTATACCTATCTGCTCCAATAAATTCGCCGTCTTGTTGAAAGGCAGGAAGTGATCGTATAGATTGACTCAGCTCATCATCAGTAATGTAAAAGCCAATTTGTTTAGCTTTTTGTGAGAGCAGTTTAGAGTCTATTAGTTGATTAAGGGCTGAAACATTGACAAAGTTGGAAGCTGCTTCAGGCAAATCGCCTTGCAGGTCATATTCATCAATAAGCCTGTCTCGTATTCTATAAAAGTCAAATAATGAAATTTCATCTCCGTTTACCTTAGCGGCCGTCCCTTGAGAAAGCGCTCCACTCGCTCCAAAATCAGTAATGCTGAAGCCGAAACCAATAACAAATGTTATCGCTAATAATATCAATATTGCTTTTGTTAACCAGGTATGTCCTTTCCTTATAAAATCTAGAGACATAAAATTTCCTTTATTTGTTATTTACATAAAAAAGATTATACCACTTATTTGTTACTTTCAAGGAATTACATACCGTATTAACAAGCATATAGAGAGAACTTTTGATAAGCTGAGATAAAGGGTATATTGGATTCAATTTGAATAGGAGTATTGCTTATTTTATAGTATTACCTAGAGTATAGATTTATTATTATCTCTTTTAATATTACCATTCCTATAAATCTGTTTAACTATGAATTGTAAGATTGTTGCTTTAGGTGGAGGTGTGGGAGCTGCAAAATTTCTAAAAGGTCTATATAACATAATAGATCAAGGCCTAACAATTGTGGTGAACACCGGTGATGATATTAACCTATACGGCCTGAGAATATCACCTGACTTAGACACGGTATTTTACTGGATTTGTGGTAAGTCAAATAAAAATACGGGATGGGGAATTGAAAACGATTCATTCCACTGCCTATCTGCGCTTGGTGATCTTGGTGAAGAGACCTGGTTTAAGGTTGGGGATAGGGATTTTGCCACACACATATTCAGAACAATGTTAAGATCAAATGGCGTGAAGCCCTCTGGCATCATTAGAAAAATGTTATCCATTTATAATATTAAAGGTGTAAATATCTTGCCTATGACAGATAACGATGTTGAAACATGGGTACAAACCGATGAAGGGGAGATGCATTTCCAAGAATATCTGGTAAAAAATAGTATGAAGCCAAATGTTAGGGGAGTAATTTTTAAGGGTGTAGAGAATGCATTACCGGCACCCGGAGTCATTGAATCAATTCAAGAAGCCGATTTGGTAATAATGTGTCCAAGTAATCCCATAATCAGTATAGGGCCTATCCTCGAAATACACGGGGTAAGAGAAGCCCTAAGGAGAACAAAGGCTAAAAAAATTGCTATCAGTCCTCTGGTAGGAGGTTCTCCTCTAAAAGGACCTGCTGATAAGCTGATGTCCGGGTTAGGCTTGGATGTTTCATCAAGGCAGATTGGTCTATTGTATAAGGACTTTCTGGATATTCTTATAATAGATAACATCGATTCCCATGAAGTTGATAGTATTAGTGAAATAGGGGTTCAAGCTTTTACGAAAAATATAATTATTTCTGATGCTTCAAAGTCCGAAGAACTTGCAAGAGAAGTAATAAAAATAGGGTTAAATTAATATTTTTAAACTGGTTGTATAACTTGACAACAATGTATTAAATATGAGACTATAATCTCGTTTGAAGGTGAGACAAGTTAATTTTGATTACTCTTTAAGAGTCTAATATTAATATGATTTCGAATGAAATTAAACTGGAAGAAGTATTTGGAGATAGCGGTAAAAGGGGCGTTTTAACCTCTCTTAATCTTGAGGATATTTCAGATAATTTGCCCTATAATTTGGAAGAATTATTTGAAAAGTCCCTATCTGGCCAAACAATAAGTAGGGAACAAGCCCTGTATTTGGTTGAGCTGGAAGATGAATATCTTCCACATTTGCTATTGATTGCTTCTGAATTAAGGAACAGGGGCAAGGGCCGAACATTAACATATTCTAAAAATATCTTCATCCCTTTAACCAGGCTTTGCAGGGATCATTGTGGTTATTGCACGTTCAAAATGGAGCCTGAGCAAGGTGAGCTCTTTGTTCCTCCCGGGGAAATAATTGATTTGGCAAAGAAAGGTGCGGATCTCGGGTGTACCGAGTTATTATTCGTTTCGGGTGATAAACCGGAGCTTTCTTATGAGGTATATAGAAAGGCCCTATTAAGTATGGGATATAAAACAACGGTCGATTATCTGATTGATATGTGTGAGGAGGGATTAAAACAAAACATACTTCCCCACTCCAACCTGGGTTTATCCACAACCGATGAATTGACAGCCTTAAAAGAAACAAATCCAAGCATGGGTCTTATGCTCGAGAATATCAGTCCGAGACTGTTAAGGAAGGGACAGGCTCATCACCGCTGTGCTGATAAGGTGCCAAAACTCAGAATGGAGACGATGGAACGCGCGGGTGAGCTCAGCATACCTTGGACGACCGGGATATTGGTTGGTATTGGTGAGACATGGGAGGAAAGAATTGATTCATTAATTGCCTTAAAAAATCTGTCCGATGAGTATGGTCATATTCAGGAAATAATAATTCAAAATTTCAGTCCAAAGCCAGGAATAATAATGGAGAAATATCCACCTCCCTCCTATATTGAAATGTTAAAAACGGTTGCAATATCAAGGCTCATTTTTGGGGAGAATATGAATATACAAATCCCGCCAAACTTAAATCCCGATACTTATTCTTTATTTATATTTGCAGGAATTAATGATTTGGGAGGTGTCTCACCCCTAACCATTGATTATGTTAATCCTGAGGCGCCATGGCCACAATTGCGAGAAATGGAAAAAATTGTACAGGACTTGGGTTTTGATATTGAAGAAAGGCTGCCAGTTTACCCTGAATTTATCAGTAATGAATTTTTAAATGATAGACTTTTAAAACTCTGCAGACATTTTGTTAATAAGAATGGACATGTTATTCATCAGGAGGTAGTTAATGGAACAAGTTAAAAATATAATAGAAAGAATTGAAGAGAATAGAGGTTTGGGTGTTGAGTCTCTAATTGCAAAGGTAAATGGTACTACGGCAAAAATATTGAATAAGGCACTTGAAGGAGGTGAAGTTAGCGTTGAGGAAGGAGTGCAACTTTTTAATATTGACGACTTAGACGAACTTTGTGCATTAGCAATTACTGCCGATCATATCAGGAAAGAAGACGTTGGAGATGTAGTTACTTATGTTGTTAACAGGAATATTAATTTTACAAATATATGCAATATATATTGCGGGTTCTGCAATTTCATGGCACCTGAGGGTGATGAAAGAGCATATTTCCTAACCATGGATGAGATTGCGGATAAGACTAAAGAAGCATGGGAGATTGGGGCTACCGAGGTTTGTATGCAGGGGGGTATGCATCCCGATATAGATGGTAACTTTTATGTTGAAATTATCAAAACAGTTAAAGAAGCGGTTCCAGAAATGCATACACATGCTTTTTCTCCATTTGAAATATTTTATGGGGCTGAGACATTGGGGATTTCAGAGGAAGAATTCATTCAAATGCTAAAGGATGTCGGCCATAATACTTTTCCAGGAACTGCAGCCGAGGTTCTGGTTGAAGAAGTAAGAAAGATTATTGCCCCCAGAAAAATGCCAACTGAAGCATGGATAAGAATAGTAAAAAAAGCACATAAAGCCGGCATGAGAACCACCTCTACAATTATGTATGGTCACATAGACAAACCTCACCATTGGGCTGAGCACATTGGTATTTTAAGAGATATTCAGAAAGAGACAGGAGGGTTTACCGAGTTTGTTCCATTGAGATTCATTCCTTGGAATACAAGGTTGTTCAAGCATTCAAAGGGAAAAGTTCAGGAAGGTCCTACTGATATTGATCAATTAAAGATGTATGGCATTTCCAGGTTGATGTTACGTGGTTGGATAAATAATATACAGGTTTCATGGGTAAAGCAGGGACCGGAATTTGCCCAGTTCTCTTTAACAGCGGGGGCCAATGATTTTGGCGGAACGTTGATGGAGGAGCAGATCTCAAGGGCTGCCGGAGCCGGTTATGGACAGTATTTCCCGCCAGAGGAATTTCGCAGATTAACGAGGGAAATTGATAGAATCCCTGCTGAAAGGAACACGACCTATGGAATATTGAAAACTTATGACAAGGAAAGTGCTAACTGAACAGTTTAGCGACTGAATTACGTGCAATTAATAGAAAACGCTCTTATCTCCTCTCAATCTATCTTTAGCACTTATGGATTTCTTATACCTCAAAGGCAGTTTTTTCGATTTTTTGTACTGCTCCCCTTTAGTCAATTCCAACTTATTGATTAGCGTAGATTAGTCTTTTAGATTTGAACACAATTCCACTGCTTTTTGTTTGTCTTCCACCCAGTCGTTGTAAATTTTTTCTTTTTCGATAGGATCAAGCATGCTGATTAATCTACACCACTCAGTTTTAGTCTGTTTAATTGCTAATTCGTTAGCCATATCGAAACCGGCTCTGCCAGGTTTGTCTTTATTTATGCCATCTTCGTTGTCTACAATCCAATCTAACGGAAGGAATACCACGCAATCAAATAGCACTTTGCCCCAATGTCTTAGCTCTATCTCTTCTGGACAGTATCTATCTACGCCAACTATCCCGGTAATTATTCCTGGATATGTCTGCTCCTTATCGATTACTTTAATAATTCTATTGTCAGTATCAATGTCAAATCCCTGACCTTCACCTTGAAGGGGAATGTATTGTTCATTAATTATTTCCCAGGGCTTAAGCGTCGTCCAACTAGATTTTGAGTCCACTATAATTTGTTCATTAATGAGGCCGTCGTTTATAGTTTCAACCCAGTTCGAATGAGCGTAGAAGTCGTGAGCAGTGTGGAGCAGTTTGCCGAATTCTTCCGCCCCCGAATCGGCACTGTTCCTCGTTTTCCTCTTTTCTTTTATGATCTGGTATTGGAGTTCAATGTTTTCTGTTGCGCCTGTAAAGTCACAGTCGTTAAAGTGCCATTTATTGCGTCCTACATATTGGTAACTCAATATATTATCCAATAAGCACTGCTGTTTTGAGAGAACTTCTATTACTTCAGGCTTCAAAAAGCCTAGAGACTCTTCAATGATTTCTATGTGATACTCAGGAGAAAAAGCATGGAGCTTGACTGGGAGTATTAGGGATAAGCTAATAAAGAATATTACTGTTAATAATTTAGATGGCACTTGCCTTAGTTTCTAGGTGGAAAGGGATAACCCTAATCACCGTGTAATTTATATATATCATACGGAGATTAGGAATTCTATCATATTGTAGATCCCGTAAGCATTCAGTCGATCATAAAGCCGAATTGCACGTGCGAGCAAATTCTCAACGGTCTTTCTAGCAACAGAAATTCCATCGGGACTGTAGTGATAACCAAGGAAGTCAAAGCCCTTCTCTATCCTGCCGATAGTGGTCTTTTCTGGGTGCTTTTCCAGTTTCAGCTCATCGAATGTCTGGTTAAGCACCCTGATTGCCTTTTTAAGCTTCCACCTTGTCTTTGCAAGTATCAGTATGTCGTCCATGTACCTGATATACTTCACATCCTGCTTTGCCATTTCTCTGTCCAAATCGAGAAGGCAAAAGGCTCCAAGGAGCGGAGAGAGTGACGCCCCTCTCGGTATCCCCCTTTTTATATCCTGATACAATCCGCCCCATTCAACACAACGCTTCAAGAACTGCCAGACATATCCCCTAATGCTTTCAGGAATGTAATCATAGAGTTTCATATAGAGGGTGAAATGGTCTATAGAGTCATAATATGACCTTACATCGGTTTTACAGAAAAAACTGTACTTCGGATATAGCTTTATCAAATCCCTCACCGCACCTTTTAGCCCACCGTGTCCTTTCAGGTGGTAACAGGTTTTAGAGAGATAAGGCTTAAGAGTTTCCTGAATAATGGCGGTCAGTACCTTTATAACCAGTGCATCACGGGATGACCAGAGGGCGATGGTTTCACCACATGAAAGCTTTAGTTTTTTTTGGACAGAAAGCCTGTATGAGCC
>JAZGCJ010000325.1:0-2214 GCA_036476895.1 Thermodesulfobacteriota bacterium | reverse complement strand
GGAGAGTGCAGGATTTGAACCTGCGAAACGTATTTCAGCTTGCCTCTTTAGCAAAAAGGTGGTTTAAACCGCTCACCCAACTCTCCTTACGGGGCTGTACACATGTAATTGTCATATTTAAATTTATCAAATAATGGGTAATAATCTTTGTGCTTATTTTTATTCTTTATGACTCCGTACCCAAGATTATGCTTGTAACGCAGCCACAACCAAAGTAAACGTCCGGTACGCCCATTCCCATCAATAAAAGGATGAATATGCTCAAATGCTAAATGGGTATCCATTAATTCACCCTCACTACCTTCAAATCCTTGAAACATAGAATCGCTGTATCGGTTCATCTTATCACACCAGTGTTCTAAGAGATAAGAAACCTGAAAAACAGGTGGACACAGGCGACCTCCAACAGTCACTCCACAGGTCCGTAATCCTAAATCATAAGGTTCAAGCAATCCTCTCATTAGAGTATAGTGCAAAAGACAAATATTGTCAACTGTAAACGGCACATTTAATCCAAGAAAAGCATCTACCAGCTTGAGAGCATCAATTTGTCCCGTAATCTCAGGCTGAATTATTATAAGGTTCCCATTCAGCACACCTAACGCTAATTTCTTGTCAAAATGATATTCCTCTATGGAATTCGATTCCGTTAAAAACTCCGCTTTTTGTTCATTTGTGATGTCGAATTTCATCTCTTATCCTCTCTTGACTTATGCTATAATAGCGGATTCAACAACTTCAAAATTGGCGGAAGGCGGAGGTCACGATCCCCAAACGCAATATCTCAGCGTTGCCTAGTTTTCAAGACTAGTTGCCGACCATTTCAGCTACTTCATCTTCCAAAAATTGGTACTCCCGACCAGATTCGGACTGGCGTTTCTACATTGAGAATGTAGCGTCCTTGACCACCTAGACGACAAGAGTATGGTCTCCCCAATCAGATTTGGACTGATGTTTCTACCTTGAAAGGGTAGCGTCCTAAGCCAGACTAGACGATGAGGAGTTGGGTCAAATGACCAGGATCGAACTGGCTTCTGCCGATTCACAATCGGACACATTACCATTATGCTACACTTGACATAAAATTAATTACCATGTTTCAAATATTGTTCTCTTCGTTTTTTACACATATACTCTTTACCCATCGGTTCTTTGATTCCCTATTAGCTATACGTCGTTCTTCATCTGTTTTATGTTTACGAGCAACATTTTTAGCTGCACCCCTATTACACTTTGAATGGGAAAATCTTATATTATTAATATCAAAAAATGATAATTTCGGATTCTTAGATTGTTGCCATGCTTTTACATGATCAATTGAAAAGTCGTCAATATTTGAAATTAGTCTTGTACATCTATAGCACGTTAGGAAATTTAATTTCATCGCTAAATTAAAAAGAATCATCTTTTTTAACCTATGACTCGCTGTACCATGAGGCATACCTAATAATTTACTTTTATTTAGTGCGCTATTATTCATAAAATTGGAGTACCAGAGGAGAATCGAACTCCCGAAGACCTGTTTTGCAGACAGGTGCCTTTCCATTTGGCTACTGGTACATGGCGGGAGTACAAGGATTTGAACCCTGATTTTCGGTTTTGGAGACCGACGTGCTAGCCATTACACTATACTCCCATAAATCTTAATAGGCTTTTCACCTATATTGGCTCAAACATACACCCAAAGCTTATAGTGTGGAGGATACGCCTCTCTCGTTATGAAGTTTTTTCCTAGCGAGAAACTAATAAAACTCAAACAATGGTTGCAGAGGGTGAATTCGGACCACCGACCTCCAGCTTATGAGGCTGGCGAGCTTCCCCTGCTCTACTCTGCGTTAAATTGGAGCGGGTAGAGGGTAACGATCCCTCGTCTAATCCTTGGCAAGGACTCGTTCTACCATTGAACCACACCCGCAAAATCTTTTATTTTGATCTCGACTTCCTTCTACACCTATTGCACATACTTTGATAACCAGTTCGATTAGATATATCTTTTGAAAAATTTGACGTTAAACGAAATTTCTGTTCCATACTACACCAAGTCTCACAAAATTTCCTCATTTTACGTTTCTTTAAAGATGCTTTACGTCTATTTGGAGTATTAGTTCTTGCATGTTTCGCATTACAACTAAAATGAGAAAATGCGATATTTTTATAATCTAAAAATAGTTCTAATCCATTTGTAGCATATGCCCAAGGAATCTTATGATCAAT
>JAZGCJ010000324.1:0-2371 GCA_036476895.1 Thermodesulfobacteriota bacterium | reverse complement strand
TATCCCCTCGTTAAAAGAGAATTGGGAAAGGCCTATTTATACTTGATGAACTTCGATGGCGAGGATGACAATTGTCAAAAAGCTATTGACTCATTAAACGCGGCGCTTGAGTATTATATCGAGGATGAGTTTCCCGACGAATACGGTGAATTGAATAAAGATTTAGGCATGATATATAGTAAGATTACAAGTTCGGGATCAGCTTCGTCGGAAATTATTTATTCAGCAATTTCTTCATATAATGAAGCTTTAAAAAAATATAACGATACAGAATTCCCAAAAGATTATTCAATTATTCAAAACAACATAGGTAATTGCTATAGAAGTCTGGGAGAAATCGAAACTAGCATAGATCATGTCAGGTCTGCAGTCGATTCTTTTGAAAAATCTCTTAAAACTTTGGATGGCGAGGTTCAGACATTAAAACCGCTGGTAATAAATAATCTGGGAGCTGCTTATTTCACACTTTCTAACTTTGAGGATAGGGGTGAAAATTGCAAAAAAGCCTTTGAATCATATTCCAAGGCTTTGGAGTCAAGTGAGACAGGATCTAGAGAAGTTTTGTTAATCAAAAGCAACATTGGTGCAGCTTATGGTTTTTTGGCACAGATCGAGGATGATTCTGATTATTGTCAAAAGGCAATTGATGTTCTTAATGAGTCCAAGAGATTAATTGGAGCTGATTATGATCCTGTAGAATATGGAATTATAAGTAATAACATTGGAGCTACCTTAAACATACTTTCTGAGAAAAATAATGATTCACAGGATATTAATAGTGCTATTGGTAATATTAAAGATGCGTCCTCGGTATTCAATAAGAAAAACCACCCTTTTTATTATGGAATAGTTAAAAACAACTTCGGAAATTCTTACAATTTACTCTTAGGAAAGGATAGAGAGCATATACAGGAAAATCATTTGCATGCAGTTGATGCATATAGAGAATCATTGGATATTTTCAATGAAAAAAAACACTCGCTATTATCCTCCACTGTTAACAATAATCTAGGAATTGCTTTTGCGAATTTATCAATGAATTCGGGGGAAGAAGACTTGGATATTATTGATAATGCGTTAAAGGCGTATGGGAATGCCCTTGATAATGAATCCTTAAATAATTCTCATTTATTATATGCAAAGACAAATAAAAATCTGGGTGATACTTATTTTTCGTTGGCTTTTAAAGGTAATAGAGTTGATGACTATAAAAAGGGCATCGAAGCTTACGAAAGTGCACTTCAGGTATATAATTGCAAGGAGTTTCCATATCATAATTTACTGTTAAACAAGAATCTGGGAATTGCTTATTCAAACATTGCACTGCTAGAGGATGATTTAAGCAGTTTTGAAAGGGTAGTTCAATTTTATAATTCGGCTCTTAACAATTGTAACGCTGACAAACATCCATTAATTTACGCAAAAGTACAAAAGAACCTGGCAAATGTTTATATGATTTTGGCAAAAAAAAGCAACTTTTCCCAAAACTTAAATCTTGCTTATCAGTCGTATAAAAAGGCAGAAAAAATATATAATCCCCGGGAATATCCGAAACAATACAGCGAATTGCAGGAAGGAATTTCCGCATTGAATGAATTAATTTATTCATTTCAATCTGATGATCCACTTGAAACAGTAAATGTGTTAGAAGAACTTTTGGAAATTGAAGAGTTAGTTGTATCTCCTGAACATTATCCAAACATTCTTATAAAGATGGCGGACAATTACTACGAGTTATCTAAAATTAGCGATAGCGAATTAAACACATTGAAGTCTCTTGATAAATATGAGACGGCACTGAAGTTTCTAGAGGATAAAGATATAACGGAGGATAGTGGTGAATTAAAAAATAGAATTGGTGATATATATCATGAAATAGCTAAAAATGAATCTGAAAAAGGATCATTTGATAAATCAATAGAGTACTATAACAAATCTTTAAATGTTTTCAGCAAAAATACTGGCTTAAATAAGTATGGACTGATCCATTGGGAGTTAGGAAAACTTTACAATTTACTGGCCGAAAATGACGGTTATGTGGAAAATTATAAGAGGTCGATAGAATCGTATGAAAACTCTCTAGAAGCGTACGGTTTAGAAAAGTTTCCAGCAGAGTATGCAATTCTGAATAAAACGCTGGGTGAATTGTATGGAACTTTGGCTGAATTTGAAGAAAGAGAGCTTAATTCAGGCAGAGAAATTAAAGCATACACTGAGTCGTTAAGGGTGTATGGAGAGGACAGGTATCCTGAGGAGAGCAGAGAGATAGTGGGCAAGATGAGAAGCTCTCATATGTTGATGGGAGAAGTGTTAAGAGAGGAGGGCAGGTACGGGGATGCAGTACAGAGGTATAGGAGTGCAATAGATTTAG
>JAZGCJ010000323.1:0-6024 GCA_036476895.1 Thermodesulfobacteriota bacterium | reverse complement strand
CCATGGCTTCTGCTATTTTCACATAAGGATTTCGCTTGTTCTTTATGGATGTAATCTCTGCTTTCTGGTTGGCCTTTAGGTCGAGAATGTTCAATTTCCTGCTCTCCCTTAGAGTGTGATTCTAATTTTGATAACCATTATCATTTTCATAATTATAATCTAATTATTGAAATTATCAAGTCAATTGTAAATTAATTTTTAGTAGCCCTACATAACTCTATCTTTTGAGGATTTTCTACCCCATTATTTGCCACTTCTTCCCATGCAAAGCTCACATATTTATGCTTCATTCATGCGGTATACTTCCGGGCTTTGATAGTAGTGTATGTAAAGTTTTGTAAATACATTTTTTGGTATTTTAATGGGTAAAGTGACATTTTAGCCACTAAAAGTATAGAATAGTAGCATGATATAACCGTAGCGCTGAGCAATGAAAGTTATCTGAGTCTTTTTCGAATAGCTATGCTAATTTGCTCTACCAACACGACAAATATCAGTACAACAATAGTCAGCGTTGCCACTTTCTCATACTGAAATGAACGTATATAAAGTTGAATATAAAACCCAATTCCTCCCGCTCCTACCAGTCCTAGAATTAGTGATTCTCTAAGGTTGAGCTCAAAACGAAAAAGGGTATCCCTTGCTAAATCGGGAGCTACTTGCGGTATTACTCCAAAACGAACAATCTGCCACCAATTAGCTCCCGTGCTGTTTAATGCTTCAAGTGGGCCCGGCTTGGCGTTCTCAAATGCCTCTGAATAAAATTTCCCCAACATACCTGTGGAATGAACGGCAATAGCCAAGACCCCCGGAAAAGGACCTAAGCCTATAGTACTCACGAATAAAAGTGCAAGTAATATTATCGGTATTGCTCTTAGCATAGCTAAAAACAACTTTGTAGGTCTAGACAGCCATCTAGGGGAAATGTTGTCTGCTGCCAGTAATGCGAAGCAAAATGAAGCTACCGCACTTAGAAACGTTCCAAACAATGCGATCTGCATTGTCTCGATCGCGGCTAAAATAACTGTTTTAAATACCGAAGTGTCCGGTGGTATCATACGGCTGAAAAAATCAGCCATACGCGGAAGCCCAAGTATGAGTTTTTTTAAGTCGAAGTCAGTCCCATTCCATGCCCACGTAATAACAACAACAAATAAAAGAATAGAACCAATTCGCGAAAAATTATTCCGAAAAGTATGAATGGAACGATTAGATATTGCGAATTACCCTTGAGTATTAGAATATTGGATTGAAGGAAATTCCCGAATATTGTCTCGCCCATATATTTCGTCTAGAACAGAATCATTTAATTTATCGGCAGGCCCTTGATAAATAATTTTGCCACCCCGCAATCCAACAATTTTCTGCGCAAAGCGTGCTGCAAATTCCGGTTGATGCAGACTCATGATTAGAGTGTAGCTATGTTTTATGCTCAAACCTTCTAATAATCCCAGTATATCACTCCCGAGAGAAGGATCGAGATTACTGACAGGCTCATCGGCTAAAATAATTTCAGGCTGCTGAGTAAGTACCCTAGCTATTGCAACACGCTGCTTTTGTCCGCTGCTCAAACAGTCGGCCCTTTGGTTAACTTGCGAAATCAAATCCACTTCAGATATAGCCTTAAGGGCAGCCTTCTTGTCTCTTTCGGGGTAGTAACCCAAAACACTTAGAAATGGATTGACACGCCCGAGTCTACCCCATAACACATTTTCTAGAACACTCGCTCTATCAATTAAATTGTATTCCTGAAAAATGAAACCAATTTTCCTTCTTATTTCTCTGCTGCCCCTTAGTGTGCCGTCCATATCCTCTCCCATTATTTTCCTATATCCCCTCTCCGGTTCTACATATCCGTTTATTAATCTAAGCAGTGTCGTTTTCCCTGCTCCACTCGGTCCAATTACTGCAATTCTTTCACCTTCTATAACCTTAAAATACTCTATATCAAGAACAGGTTCATAATTACCCGGGTAGCGAACTATGATGTCTTTCAATTCGATAGCATGTTTATTTACCTCGACATTTGTATCGTTTAAATTATTTTTGATTTTAGCTGTCAAACCCATTTTTTTCTCCTTACTTAATGAATCCATACAAACGAGCTATATCCTCGATTGATTTATAGTCTTCGTGTTTAGCCTCAACATATCCATCCGGACTGTATACGTGTTGGAGAAGATATCGGTACTCATGCCCGTTTAGTTTTAACATCGCCTTTTTAAAAGCAATAGTACGCTCGGCTTCAAGTCCTTTCCTTACACAGATCAAGTGTGACGGTATCGGATTAGACTCCGCTATCCATCTAATCTCATGAAGCTGTTTTGGGGTTAAAAGCGAGTCGGCAAATTGACTCACTCCGGCTGCATCTACCAGGCCGTTAGCAACAGCCTGAATTGCCTGCTGGTAGCCTCCTGCGAAATATACGGTGCTAAAAAAGCTCTGTGGGTCTTCGTTACGCTTGAGAAACCCTTCGTTAACAAATATTTCCAATGGATAAATATAGCCGGATTCGGAAATCGGGTCGGCAAATGCAATGCTTTTTCCTTTGAGATCTCCTACTTCCCTTATTTCACTGTCCTTTCTGACGAATATTCTTCCACGGTAGGTACGGCTTCCACGATATATTTCAGAAAGTATGACTTCGGCGCCTATTTGATCGTGGGCCAGGACATACGGTAAGCCACCCATAAAAGATACGTCCGCTTCTCCATGTCTAAGCGCCTCAACAGCGGCGGCATGGTCTTGAGTAACATATCCCTTTACCGGAAAACCTAGCTCCTTTTCTAAATATTTGGTAATAATTGCTATATCCCCTATCAGTTTTTCAGGGTTCTCCTGAGGAATGAATGCCAAAACAAGCGGTTTGTTGGAACTTGAATTTTCAACCGATCTTACACTGATTACGGCAAAAAATAAGACAACTAAAATATTAACTAAGATAAAATATGAAAATCTTATTTTCTTCAACTTATCTGCCTCACTATTTAAATTTACTTCCATATTCCTTCTCAAGACTTTGGTATTCGAGCCACAGTTCCCTAGAGCGTTTCCAATCATCGGACTCAACCGCATCGAGTATTTCGTCAAGCTTTTGAGACAACTCATAAACCATCGCAGATTGACTCAAGTCTTTAAGCCCTATCGCATCAACTTTTAAATCTATCGATACCGTCCTTAGCAATATTTTTGTATGGGTTTTATCTTGTGCGGGCAGCAGCGAATTCAAGGTGCTTAAAAAAGTGGATAATTCACCCCAATCGAGTAAAAAAAGAGTGTTTTCCTCATCAAATATCTCAAAAGGCCGTTCACCGGTCCCAACTGTCTCTAAATATGTTGTTAAATCTCTTTTTTGTTTTTTACTTAAGCCTAAATTGAAGCTCTCGTCGAACCAAACTACAACATCATAGAGAGTTTCATGTGAGCCGTCATGAAAATAAGGTGCCGTGTATTTAACGTTTATAAGAGTTGGTGTGTCAAAAAAACTGTCACGAGCTCCAGGGCTTGACGGGTTTCCAGAGCCTATGTCATGACGTAGTCCGTCCATGAAATTAGAGCTCAGAACATGGCATGTGCTGCAAGCTCTACCCCCCATAGCCTTAAATTCACTGTTAAAGAGCTCCTCTCCGCGCCTAGCAGACTTTGATGTTCTATCATTCAGGGTCCCATCGGGGTTTAAAAAAGGAGAGGGGAGCCAGTCAAATTCAAGCATATATGTAAAGAGTGCATCAAGCATAAACGGAGTAGGCTCATCGCCCCTAAATTCGTTTACGATCACGTTACGGACAAAATCACGAAGACTCGCAAAACGCCCGTCTCTGCCGTATGGTGCAGTAAACCTCAAACCTCTTAAACTCGGTATATCCAATGGGTCATTTCTGTGATCGTTGAATCTAGGATTAAAAAAGTGTCCATCGACATCAACAGTTCCAGGTTTTGCTGAAATCCCGGGAATGAAAAACCTTTGGTTAATGTCACTTCGGTTGTGACAAGTAGAGCATGCGATTCCAAGACTTCGGGCCGGCTCTCCAAATATTTCAGGGGAGTCAAAGAGCATATCTCCGTATGCAACTAAGAAAAGCTCTTTTTCGTCTACACCCCTAGATTCAGAATTAAGAACCAACCGGGGAAGAGGATCTTGATTATTTAAATCACTTCCCGGAGGAAGCCATGGTACAAGCTCAATTTTAGATTTCTCTTCTACAGCTTTTAGTGGTAAAGGGGTGAAATCATCCCCGAAATCGGTACGCTTCACTTCATAGTTATTAATCAAATATTGTTCAATTACCTGTCTTGAAGAGGAAAATCTTTCAATATCCGGTTCTTTCCGAGCTATTCCAAAAATTCCTTCACTGCCTATGCTGGTTCCCAGGTCAAGCCATGCAATTCCAATCTTCTTGTAAGCAACGGGATCTAATTGCTCAATAAAATCTTCAAAGGCTCTATATAATTGCTTAGCTTCACTAATCTCACGATTGGAAATAGAAGGAGTACCTAAACTTACTAGAGCTTCTTGGAGATGATAACGGATAAGCTGGGAAATCGCTCGTGTAGATGAATTATAAAATTCCTCGGAGTTTTTACCCCTTATAGCTTTGCGGATAATTAAACCGTGATCTTCACCAGTAAAATCTTTAAGTTTAGTGAATATGTTGTATTCAGAATTTTCCTTATACCCATTTACCTCAAAAATTCGATACTCTTCAGCTACCCTATCCCAATCAGCAGGCTTAAGATTTAAGTAGAACAAACTTCTAAGATAAGAAGCAGCAATAGGATTCCAAAGCTCTTGTTTAATAATATGAGCATTTGCGGCTGCAGAAAAAATTATAGTTGCCAATAATAGGTTCAGAACTATACAAAAATTTTTCTTTAACATTGAACCTCATTCCAAAAATTTAAATTTACAGTCTAATTTTTCTTTTTTTTACAAGCACTTTCATCTATTCTAGCGCTCTTTTGCTTGTCTATGCCTTAGTAAGCATTAAAAATATGTATCAGAGCTATTTCAGCTAATAAAATTCAGTGCTTTATATTTTCTCCTTTTAACTTCTCATACCCTTGAGTGACAAAAATACTCTTTGCTACTGCCACAGGTAAATGACACTCTGATTTACCCACCTTTATATCCATATCTCCGTCAAAAGGAGTTCTATTTCTAATTGTTATACTTACTCCCGGAAGCAACCCAAGTTTTAACATAAACTGGAGTTTTTTTGGTTCTCTGTCACTAACGCAGCTTATTATTACGGTTCGCCCACATTAACATCATCCAACGAATTATTTTGAGGAAAAGACCCAAAATCCCCGTTCTTATTAGGTATCGGATCACCATGCGGGTCTGTGTTTGGATAATCCAGAATTCTGTCTATGGTGTCTAAAATTTCATCTGAAATATAGTGTTCCAGTCTTTCAGCCTCATCGTGAACCTTATCCCAATCGAGTTTCAAAATTTCTTTAAGGAATAATTCAACAAGTCTATGTCTCCTTATAACATTTATAGCTTCTTTTTCACCCTTTTCAGTGAGTACTACACCTCGATAAGATATATGTTTCACAAATTTTTGTCTTGACAGTTTTTTTATCATAGATGTTACTGATGCATTAGATAAATTAAGTCTTTCAGCTATCGCAGAAGTAGTTACCTTTTCTTTGCCAATTTGAAGCTTGTAAACAGCTTTCAAGTAATCTTCAACTGTTGGACTAATCATTTTATTAATCTAAATAAATCTTTTTGATTAACAAACACTAATTTTTAGGCTATACTTAATTATAAAAAGAAAGAATAGGTCAGTCAAGACTTTATTTAAAGAAGATTTAAATTTTTTTAGTAGTGTATGTAAAGTTCTGCAAATACATTTTTTGGTATTTCCCCAGGATTTCATAATTTAAGCTACTTTTTATAAGCACCCCCAACTCTTCATTCATCATCACGCTGAAGGTAAAATTATTCTTCTGCCAATAAATCCACGGCATAATGGAACACCATGATCACCACAATTGGCGTTATCGGCTCCTCAGAGA
>JAZGCJ010000322.1:0-11269 GCA_036476895.1 Thermodesulfobacteriota bacterium | reverse complement strand
CCAAATCTTTTTTTAACGCTTCCGGAATTGATTTTCGCAATTTTTTGGATGCCTATTTAATATTTTTTTTATTGTTAATTAAGATATAACTCTCTTCCTCGGTTATTAACCTTGTTCCCCTTTTTCTGGTGAAGTAGTTTGATGCCCACTGGAACAGAACTATAATCTTATTATCGAATTCAATTAAGTATCCTATATGAATAAACACCCAAATACACCAAGCAAGAAAGCCAGAAAACTTTAATCTGCCAAGATCTGCAACTGCAGAGTTTCTTCCTATTATAGCTAAATTCCCTTTGTTTGCGTATTTGAAAGGCTCTGTTTCCTTACCCTTTAATTGGTTTTTCAAAAGTTTTGCAACGAAATCCCCTTGCTGCATAGCAACCGGTGCAACCCCGGGTAAGGGCTCACCGCCTTCATCCGATAAATTTGCTAAATCACCAATAACAAAAATATCTGGGAAACCCGGAATGTTCAGATAGCTTGATACCATAACCCTTCCAATATGATCAATCTCAACCCCTGTTTTGGAACTCAAAATGTATCCTAATTTAGATGCTTTTACACCGGCGGTCCAAAGTATGGTTCTCGCATTAATTTGTCTCAGCTGATCACTGGTTTTGATTTTAACTTCGTTTTTGCAGACCTCTGTAACCATAGTACTTTCTAGAATATCAACCCCCAGTTTGTGTAGCGATTTTTTTGCTTTATTGGATAGGTCATCCGGGTATGTTGGTAAAATTCTGTTTAAACCTTCGATAAGGTAAATTTTTGTTTTTCTGGTATCAATGTTTCTAAAATCATTTTTTAAAGTTGTATTGGCTAACTCTCCAATAGTTCCAGCAAGTTCAACACCTGTTGGGCCGCCGCCTACTATAATAAAAGTCAGTAGTTCCTCAATATTTTTCAGATCATCTTCTCTTTCGGCTTGCTCGAAAGCCAGAAGGATTTTTTTACGTATTCTGAGAGAGTCTTCTACTGTTTTAAGAGTGGGTGCTAATTCTGCCCAGTTATCATTTCCGAAATAATGCTGAGTCGAACCGGTTGCTAAAATAAGTGAATCGTATCCTATCTTACCATCGGCTAACACAACTCTTTTATCTTGAGGTTCAATACCGACGACCTCGGCCTTAAATACGGTAATGTTTTTAAATCTGTTCAGTATACCGCGAAGAGGGGATGTTATATCACCCGGTGAAAGCCATCCTGATGCAACTTGATAGAGCAGTGGCTGAAAAAGGTGATAGTTACGTTTGTCGATTAAAGTAACTTTAAATGGGGTATCTCCAAGTTTCTTAGCGCAGTATAATCCACCGAAACCTCCCCCTATGATTACCACGTGGTGATCTTTAACAATGTCTTTTTTCAATAGTATTAATATTTCCTTTAAATATATTTATATTTAGGAAATTTGACTTTGATTACCAGTTTTGTGAAGTTTACATATTTTGTGAAGTTTACATAAAAATTATTCGGAGTGCACAGTTGAATGAACAATTATTACTGGGTTTAACACTTATTATACTATTGGGCGTCGGTGCTCAATTAATAGCATGGCGTTTTTCAGTACCATCAATATTGCTGCTACTGATCATTGGTTTTATCTCCGGTCCGGTTACTGGTTTGGTCAATCCGACATTACTATTCGGTGACCTATTATTCCCGCTAGTTTCCATCTCGGTCGCAATCATTCTGTTTGAAGGAGGGTTGAGTTTAAAGATATCCGAATTGAAAGAGACAAGAAACGTGGTCTTAAATCTGGTTAGCATAGGAGTATTGATTTCTTGGTTATTGATCTCATTAGCCTCCTATTTCATATTAACCATTAATATACAATTATCAATATTGCTGGGTGCAATACTGGTAGTTACAGGGCCCACAGTGATAGTTCCAATGTTAAGACAAATAAGGCCCTCTGGCCGCATTGGGACAATTGTTAAGTGGGAGGGTATCGTCATTGACCCAATCGGTGCAATCTTAGCGGTAATTGTGTTTGAAGCGATCTTAGCGGAGGGGTTTGGATCAGCAACTATAAATACTCTGTATAGTGTGATTCTGTCAATAATAATCGGAGTAATTCTAGGATTGTTGGGTGCGAGGTTAATAGTGGAGTTTTTTAGGAGATACTGGGTTCCGGATTTTCTTCAAAATCCATTTTCATTGATGCTCGTAATTGTTGTGTTTGCTGCTTCTAACTATATTCAAGACGAATCAGGTTTGTTATCAGTTACGGTAATGGGTATAGCCTTGGCAAATCAAAGTACGGTTAGCATAAAGCATATTTTAGAATTTAAAGAGAATCTCCGCGTGTTGTTGATTGCAAGCCTTTTTATTATTTTGGCATCGAGAATACAAATTGACCAAATAACTTATGTCATTGGTTTTTCAAGTTTAATCTTTTTAATTTTCCTTATTATAATTGTTAGACCACTGTCAATTTTTATATCGACATTTAGATCCAATCTGACATTGAGAGAGAAAGCGTTTCTCTCCTGTATTGCTCCGAGGGGAATTGTTGCAGCTTCTGTTTCATCTGTATTTGCCCTAAGATTAACTGAGGCAAATTTTCAACAAGCCGATGCCTTAGTTCCCATAACTTTCTTTGTCATAACAGGAACTGTACTGGTCTATAGTCTGATTACATCTCGTATAGCTAGATTTTTGGGAATTTCAAGGCCGGATCCGCAGGGAATGCTGTTTTTAGGCTCTCACAGCTGGTCGAGGGTTATAGCCCATCTTTTAATAAAAGAAGGGTTCAAAATAATATTGATTGATTCAAATTGGAATAACGTCTCGAAGGCAAGAGCGGAAGGATTAAGAGCGGATTACGGGAACATATTGTCTGAAGATATTATAGAGGATATAGATTTAGATGGAATTGGAAGAATATTATCAATTACATCCAACGATGAAATTAATTCTTTAACCTCTTTACACTTTGCCGATTATTTCGGTAAAAATGAAGTTTATCAACTTGCTCCACAATCAAAATTTAGTAACGAAAATGGACTGCATCATCCACAACATTTAAGAGGCCGCATTCTTTTTCAATCCAATGCAAGTTATTCTTTTTTGGATGACTTTTTTTCAAGGGGTGGTGTTTTAGAGAAGAACTATCTATCTAGGGAATTTAATTTTGAAGATTTCAAAGATCTTCACAAAGAAAGAGCGGTTCCGCTATTTTTAATTAAGAAGAATGGAGACTTGAATATATTTACCTCAGACAACTTTATTGAGCCGGAGGAAAGCGATATTTTAATATTTATTATACGTAGAGAAACTGAAAAGCTGGATGAATAAAAAAATCACAATTAAGGTTCTGATAGATATTGTTATATATGGCTTATATGATCAACAGCTTTATCAAATTATTAAGCCAGCCCGTTTTCTTCCAGATGTTTCTCAGCATCCATAGCTGCCATACAACCGCTTCCTGCAGCGGTAATAGCTTGGCGATATCTTACATCTTGTACATCCCCGGCGGCAAATACACCCGGAATATTGGTTTCAGTAGCCCCGTTTTTGGTTTGTATGTAGCCTAATTCGTCCATGTCCAGCAGACCATTGAATAATGAAGTGTTCGGATTGTGGCCAATGGCAACAAAAACACCCTGGCATTCTTTATTTTTTAATTCACCTGTCATTACATCTTTAAGTATCACACCATTTACTCCTTCATCGGTTGATCCTAATATCTCTTCAACAACGGAGTTCCAGATAAATTCTATTTTATCATTATTAAACGCCCGATCCTGCATTATCTTGGATGCTCTTAATTGGTCTCGTCTATGTACAATGTTTACTTTGGATGCAAACTTTGTCAGAAAAGTTGCTTCCTCTACAGCACTGTCACCTCCCCCGACAACCACAAGTTCATTATCTTTAAAGAAAAAACCATCGCATGTGGCACAGGTTGACACCCCATGTCCCAAGAGTGTTTTTTCAGATTCCAACCCCAGCATTTTTGCAGATGCTCCCGAAGCGATTATTAAAGTATCGGTTTCTATTTCGGTATCTCCGAAGATGACCTTAAATGGTTTAGAAGAAAGATCCACTGAATTTATTTCACGCATTATAGAAGTTGCCCCGAACCTCTGGGCTTGTTTCCTCATAGACTCAATTAGCTCTGGGCCTAATATGCCGTTTGGAAATCCCGGATAGTTCTCAACATCTGTCGTAAGCGTAAGCTGGCCACCGGCTTCCATTCCTTCAAACATTACAGGTTCGAGATTGGCTCTGGCGGTATACAAGGCGGCCGTTAGCCCTGCGGGACCGGAGCCAATAATCACAACCTTATTATGTTTTTTTATATCTTCTGATTCAGACATTATTTACCTCATTTTGTATTAGACCATTTATACTACATTTTGGTTTATTAATATCAAGAAAACATAACTAAAATAAGTATGCTGGATAGGAAGTCAATTAAAATATTTCTATAATAATTTTTCATCTTGGATATTTCAGTGAGGTATATGAGATCAATATACTTAGCTTATGTTGATCATGAATTACACGATTGCTGGTTATAATATTAAGTTCAAATACAGCTGTTTCTACACCGTGCATATGATAACTTTCAAATGATTTTAGCATTTATTTTATCATATATATGTAACTGGTTATAATGTTTATATGAGACGGCTATTCTTACACGAAGTACATAAAGAAATGGGAGCACAATTCGGAAATTGCGAAAATTGGGAAATTCCAATTAACTACGGGAATTCGAGCCTTGAGTATAATGCAGTTAGAAATTCAGTCGGGATATCAGATCTTTCAAACCGCGGGAAACTGGAGTTGAAGGGTAAGGAGCACATTAAATTTCTCCAGGGGATGTTAACTAACGAAATTATGGGATTGGATGTTTATGAGGGAACCTACGCAACACTCTTAACAATTAAGGGCAGAGTAGTTTCGGACATGGTGGTTTATAAAGATAAAGAATCCGTGATATTGGATTTAGAACCTGAGATGGAAATTAAGGTTAGGGAGATGCTGACTAAATATCGACTTTCATATAAAGCGGATATCGAAGATATTACAGACTCATTTGTAATGCTGTCTTTAAATGGTCCGAACTCCGAAGATTTGCTGAAGACACTGGGGTTGAACATAGGTGGTTTAAAACTCTATGGTTTTGTTAAATCTGAAATTGATGGATTTGAATTTTATGTTATGAGGGTAAATCGGACGGGTGAAACGGGTTTCGATGTAATGATTCAAAATGAATTTTCACATAGGTTTTTTAATAGGGCAATTGACGCAGGAAGGGATTTTGCTATGATGGCAGTGGGGTTTGATGCGTTAGAGATACTTAGAGTAGAAGCGGGCATACCTAAATTTAAAGTGGATTTTAATGAAAGTAATATTCCAATCGAAGCAGGTTTGTGGAATGCACTGAGTTTTGAAAAGGGATGTTATATAGGGCAAGAAGTTATAGCAAGGATAAAATGGCGGGGGCATGTAAATTGGCACTTAAAGGGATTTTTGGTATCGGATGATCATGTACCTGATAAGGATACTGAACTTTATGTGAATGGAAAAAAAATTGGAAGAGTTACAAGTGGTGTATATTCACCCGCGATCAATATGCCAATCGCAATTGGCTATATAAGAAGGGAGTTTTCAGAGCCTGATACAGAGGTTTATTTCTTGGCAGATAACGATGAACAGGTTTCTGCCAAAGTGGTTGAGCTTCCATTTATTCAATAAATTTCAGATTTGATTTATTTAATACTTAAAGTAGTTTATTAACAATTATATGTAATTATGCTTAATTAAAGGAAATAATATTTTTTTTAAATAAAGAGATTTTGCAAGTTTTTTATGGTATTTTATAGATGTTTTAGGTTAATAATTTATTATTAAACCCTTTTAATTTGATAATATTTTTAATAATTGAAATGCTTTGATATTATAATTTAAATGCGGAGAAAATATGGGGAAACACTATGATATTTGATTCAATTTTAGGATGGTTTTCTAATGATCTGGCGGTTGATTTAGGAACTGCCAATACGTTGGTTTATGTAAAGGGGAAGGGTATTGTTGGCAACGAACCTTCTGTTGTAGCGGTACAGGAGAATTCAAGAGGAGTAAAAAAGATACTTGCTGTTGGTAAAGAGGCCAAGGAAATGGTGGGGCGTACCCCGGGATCTATCAGAGCTATTAGACCGTTAAAAGACGGTGTAATCGCCGATTTTGATGTTGCACAAAAAATGCTTGAGTATTTCATACGCAGAACCCATAACAACAGGAAGAGTTTTGTAAGACCAAGAATAATAGTTTCCGTGCCTATCGGAGTTACAGAAGTTGAAAAAAGAGCAGTTAAGGAATCAGCAGAAGCGGCGGGTGCGAGGGAAGTGTATTTGATTGAAGAGACAATGTCTGCAGCGTTGGGTGCCGGTATGCCCGTTACAGAACCTACCGGTAATATGGTAGTTGATATTGGCGGGGGTACGACTGGGGTAGCTATAGTATCGCTGGCCGGTATAGTTGTAAGCAAGTCGGTTAAAGTTGGTGGCGATAAAATGGACGAGGCAATCTTGCAGTACGTTAAACGAAACTATAACATGCTGATTGGTGAAAGGACTGCTGAAGAGGTAAAGAAACGGCTTGGCAATGCTATGGGGAATGGCGATGTGGGTTCCATGAATGTTAAGGGTAGGGACTTGAGAGCCGGAATTCCGAAAACGATTGAAATTACTTCAGAAGAGGTTAGGGAGGCATTAACTGAGCCGGTCTCCTTAATAGTTGAAACAATAAAACAGGCCCTGGAAAGAACACCGCCCGAATTGGCCGCTGATATATTGGATAGTGGAATAGTTTTGACCGGTGGAGGATCGCTGTTAGGTGGGATAGATGAATTAATTAAAGAGGAAACGGGTCTGCCGGTGGCCAGGGCGGATGATCCTCTAACCTGTGTTGTTCTCGGTTCCGGAATGGCCTTAAGTGAACTTGACCTTTTAAGGGAAGTCAGTATGTAGAACAAAAAAATATTATTTAATTGCTAGGATGGGATTACTTAATAAAAGGACAATTTTATTAGCAGTTGTATTATTCTTTGTATCTATTCAACTATTTTCAAACAAGTTAGAAAGAAATAAAATGAGAGACCCTCTCTCTAATGTAGTACTTACTATTACTTACTATCCCCAGATGTTTGTTCACTATGTTACCGGTGAAGCGGTTGGTGTCTGGAATAGATACGTTGCATTATACAAAGTGAACAATGAGAATGAAATGTTGAGAATGGAAATTAACAAATTAAAAGAGGAAAAACATCATTTACTTGAGGCTAAGTTGCAAAATTCGAGATTAAAACAGCTTTTAGAATTAAAGAGTAATACATCTTATCCGGTCGTTGCTGCAAATGTTATAGGAGGTAGTCCATCGTCCATAAGAAACGAGGTCGTGATTATCGACAAAGGGAAAAATGAAGGTATAGAAGTGGGAATGCCTGTAGCCATTAATAATGGTATTGTTGGAAGGGTTTTACTTGCGGGTGATAAAAGTTCTGAGGTGATGCTGATAACCGATCCAATAAGTTCTATTGATGCATACGTATTAAGGAACAGGGCAAGAGGGATTGTAAAAGGGGGTGGTGAGGGTTGTGTTATGGAATATATTGAAAGTCTTTCCGATGTGGAAGTTGGTGATCAAATAATTTCGTCGGGCAAAGATGGATTTTACCCTAAGGGTGTAACTGTTGGAAAAGTAACTGAGGTTAAATCGGATGGAGGGTTGGTTAAAGCACTATTGGAGCCACAAGTAAATCTAAATTCCCTTGAAGAAGTGGTGGTGATTTTAAAATCAAATAGTATCGTATTAAATGAATAATCTTTACAAATTAACTTTTTTGTTATTTGTTACATTTTTATTCATTACCCTTCAAACCACAGTAATATCCCCCAAGGCTCTTGGTTCGTATTATCCTGATCTTAACTTAATATTGATAACATATGTTTCGATAAATTTTAATTTTGGAATTGGATTATTCATTACACTATTAAATGGTTATTTGATGGATCTTTTCTCCGGATATTTATTAGGATCTTTCTTGGTTTCGAGGTTAGTTATATTTTTTGTTGTAAGCGGTAGTACAAGAAGATTCTATTTTAAATCTAATTACAGTAAGGGTAGCGCTTTGTTTTGTGTGACTATTATATCTTGGCTACTCATTTGGATTATCATCAAACTAAAACCAAATGAAATAATATACTTTTCGGTTGCAGACATATTGAAGCAATCATTTGTTAATATTGCAGCGGGACTATTTTTATTTAGGATGTTGGATTACGTAAATGAAAGAATATCGCAATAGACTAATATTAATATTTATTATATTGATATTCACTTTCTTCGTTATAGCCGCGAGGTTGTGGTATCTGCAGATTATCAGAGGGGAAGAGTATGAGCAATTTTCAAAGGGTAACAGGGTCAGGGTTATTAGAATACCGCCCCATCGTGGGAGAATTTTTGATAGACAGGGAAATGAATTAGTTATAAACAGGTTTTCATTCGATATTTTTATAATACCAAAGGATGTCGATGATCCGATTTATCTGGATTCACAATTGTCATTTATATTGGATACCGAACCGGATGAGATAAAGGATAAGATAGACCAAGGATTAAAGTCCAATAGTTTTAAACCGGTTTTGATTGCGAGAGATATTACAAGAGATCGGCTTGCTGTTTTGGAAGCAAGAAGAATAAATTACCCGGGTGTTTTGATAGAATTAAATAATGTAAGAAAATATCCTTATGGGGATCTTGCCTCTCATCTTATAGGATATCTGGGAAGACCTAACGAGTCCGAGATAAAAAAAAATCCTGATATCTTTGGTGAACAGATGCTTGGAAAAAGTGGTATTGAAAAAAGCTACGATAATTATTTAAGGGGAATACAAGGTTACAGGCAAAAAGTAACGGATGCCCTGGGAAGAGAAGTGAAGTCAAATATTTTTAAAAAGGACCTTACCTTTCAAAAGAGTATGCCTGGAAATAATCTTCATCTTACAATTGATTCAAATTTGCAAAAGATTGCCGAGGAATCATTGGGTGAGATGTCAGGAGCGGTGGTTGCTGTTGATGTAAGAAACGGTGATGTGCTTGCGATAGCCAGCAAACCAAATTTTTTGCCAGAAGATTTTATTAAAGGCATAGAATCTTCAAAGTGGAAGAAACTGATCAACGATAAAAATTATCCCCTTCTAAACAGGGCAACTCAGGGTGCTTACCCACCGGGGTCTGTCTTTAAAATTGTTACTGCAAGCGCTGGATTAAATGAGAAGATAATTGATGCAGATACAACATTTTATTGCCCTGGTTATTATAAGATCGGTTCAAGAATCTTTAGGTGCTGGAAACGCGCCGGTCATGGAACTATTAACCTTTATAATGCAATCGTTCAATCATGTGATGTCTACTTCTATAACCTGGCAGAAAGACTTGGCATAGACCGTTTTTATGAGTATATGAAGAGTTTTGGCTTTGGTGAAAAGACAGGAATTGATATAGAAGAGAGAAAAGGGGTATCCCCTAACCGGGAGTGGAAAAGACAGAGATTTAAAAAACCGTGGTATAAAGGAGAGACGATTATTTCAGCAATAGGTCAGGGATATGTTAGTGTTACGCCTCTTCAGATAGCTATGATGACTGCCGCAATAGCTAACGGAGGAAAGTTATATAAGCCCAATTTGGTTAAAAAAGTCACCACATTTGAGGGAGAAACTTTAAAGGAGTATGGGCCAAATGTTAAGGCATTTTTACCCCTAAGCAATGATATGCTTCATTTATTGCAGGAATCACTCATCGGAGTTGTTAATGAACCTGGGGGAACCGGTAGAAGGGCCAGGCTATCCGAAGTGGTTGTAGCGGGAAAGACCGGAACTGCTCAGGTGATATCAGCAAATACAATTAGCAAACTGACTCGCCACAGGGATCATGCCTGGTTCACATCATTTGCCCCGGCAATTAATCCGGAAATAGCAGTTACGGTTCTGGTTGAAAACGGCGGTCATGGAGGTTCGGTGGCGGCTCCAATAGCAAAAAAAGTGTTGGAATCCTATTTTGGATTGACAGGCAATGAAGAGGCAGATGAATTAGAGGCAACGATTGCGGTTGTGGATGAAGTGTCGGTAGAAAACAGTCCGGAGACCGACCTATGATAATGTTTGATCGCAGGATTTTGGGAAATATTGATTGGTCGTTCTTATTGCTATTGGTAGTATTTTCTTTCATAGGTTTACTGAATCTTTATAGTGCTTCTTATCAAACAGACATAAATATATTTAAGAAACAGTTAATATGGATAGTTCTGGGATTATTTATAACATTTCTTGTATCATTTATAGATTACAAGCTTATTAAAAGGTATTCATTAAGAATATATGTTATATCTATTATATCATTATTACTTGTATTGTTTTATGGCAGGGAGGTGTCGGGCTCTAAAAGCTGGATCTCAATTGGAAGCTTTTTTACAATGCAGCCTTCGGAATTTACAAAGATTGCAATAATACTTGTAATAGCAAGATTCTACGAAGATGATTTTCAACAGGGGACATACGGGTTCTTTAATCTTATAAAGCCTTTATCATTAATACTACTCGCTTTAATTCTGGTAATGCTTCAGCCCGATCTAGGCACCTCTCTTATAATCATTCTTATATCTGCAACTTTATTTCTTTTTATGGGAATGAAGTGGAGATCAGTCTTCTTTATCATAATAGTACTGGGCGCTCTTTCTTATCCTACCTGGCAGTATTATTTAAAGGATTATCAAAAGGATAGAATTAACACATTTATTGACCCTACTCGTGATCCATTAGGCGCTGGATATAATGCAATTCAATCAAAAATTGCCGTTGGCTCTGGCAAGTTTGTTGGTAAAGGCTACAGATCGGGTTCGCAAACCCATTTGAGGTTTATACCTGCACAGCAAACTGATTTTGCATATTCCGTTTTTGCTGAGGAATGGGGGTTTCTGGGCTCTATATTCACTTTGCTAATCTACTTTATGATTATTTTATGGATGCTGGATACATCCGGGAGGGCGAAAGACAAATTCTCGATGGTCGTTTCTCTGGGTGTTGCAGCAATGTTCTTCTGGCACTTTGTAATTAATGTAGGAATGGTCATTGGTCTTCTGCCGATTGCCGGTGTTCCCCTTCTTTTATTCAGTTATGGCGGGTCGTCTGTATTGACTGCGTTTATCGGTGCCGGTCTTGTCCTTGGTATTAGAATGAGACGGTTCCAGTTT
>JAZGCJ010000321.1:0-6373 GCA_036476895.1 Thermodesulfobacteriota bacterium | reverse complement strand
ACCCCTCGAGATTATAGATTTTAGTGATACAGCTCTCCAGATAACATGGGAGGACGGACACGAGAGTATATACTTGTATGAAGATCTAAGAGAATCCTGTCCATGTGCTAGTTGCCGAGAAGTTAGGAAGAAAGATAGCAAAGGAACTCCCACATTTAAAAAAAATATACCACTTGGAGCCAATGCCAAGGCAGTGAGGCCGATAAAAACTGAAAAAGTAGGTCAATATGCCTTAAAATTTAAATGGTCCGATAACCATGACACAGGAATCTACACTTTTGATTTTTTAAGAGAACTTTGCACCTGTGAAAGCTGTCAGGTGTAGAGAGTTTCACAGCCCTTATCTACTCAATGGAATAGATGATATTCACACTAGCTTCAATATCAATTACACCCGATTCTATAGGGGTTGGTATTGGGGGGGTTGCCGATACAACCTTACTTGCATAATCAAACTCTCTGTAAATGGGCGCGGGGAAGTTATAAGAAGGTGTTATTTGGATAATCCTTGATATCTTAACACCTGCAGCTTCAGCAACTACTTTAGCAGTTTCTTTTGCATCATTAACCGCCTTTACTAAAGCTTTTCTGCTATATTCATCTCTTTTGTCCGTATCAAATACCAGTCCAAATATCCTGTTTGCACCCAGTTGGGTTATCGAATCAATTAACTCTCCAATATTTTGAAGATCTCTGGTCTCAATGGTAATTTTGTTTGAGACTAAATACCCGGTTAACTCAGATTTCTTTGTATCTTTCTGGTATTCATAAACCGGTTTTAGATTAAATCCAGATGTAGTGATATTATCATCATCTCCCAGCTTAGATTTTAATTCATTCACTACATTGTTAGCCTTCTTGGAGTTTTCGCTAATGGCCAAAGATGCATCGGAAGAATTAGTTTCAATTGACAATGTGAGAACGGCCTTATCAGGCTCAGCACTTATTTTGCCATTTCCCGTAACCTGTATAATGTTTCTCTCATTAGAGGAAGCTTCAACCTCTTCCAGTTTAATATTTATTAAAACAAGAAACAAAACAAGGAATATCGAAAAATTAATTATATTTCTCATGTTAACCTCCAAACAATTATAACTCATTTAATTTATACGAATGGGATAAAAAGAAGTTTTAATTTATATTAACAGAAATAAAAACCCGCTAATTGTAATTAATATGATGCTATTTATACGGTTTCTTTTGATTGGTTATTTGAAAGCTTAATATTTTTAAGCCTTTGCGCTGACAGCAAGCCACTTTCTCACAACATAAAGCTTTCCATTTTTATCTATAACTCCGTGCTGATTAATAGCAGTTTCAACAGCACTCTTCATTGCCAATGATGCCTCATTTATAGGATAGCCTCTTAGTGCACCTGCAGCATATTGTTGAAATGCGCTAATGTGTTCCCAGGCCTCTTTTGATAAATCCGCTGTATATTCCTTTGCCTCCACCAGCTTTAAACCGGCAAGTTCAACCAACTCTTCATAGTAAGATCTGGGAAGAAATTTTGAAGCCTCGGCCCTGGTCTCTCCCCTTAGTCTTGAAACCCCTTTATTCCTAAGCAATAAAACGGCCTTTTTCACTTGAGTCCTATAAAACGGAATTGTGCTTTCAGGTCTGGCTTCTTCATAAAATGCCGTATTAAAGAAAAACCAGCCTCCTGGTTTCAAAGCCTTCTTGATTCGTTTTAAACTGTCTAACTGATCGTCTTCTGACAAATAATGTATACCGTTTCCCCAGACAACAATATCCATAGACTCGTCAGGAATGGACATATGTTCTACAGATGAGTGAATAAACTTCAACTTCTCAATATTCTTGTCAAGTTTACTTTGTGCCAATTTAAGAGCTTCGGAAGATTGGTCCAGGCAAACTACCAATGATCTTTTCCAGTTAGCAGGCAAATGATCGAAAAAGAGCTGGACCATTGTTCCGGCACCCGTTGCAATATCCAGAACGCGATCCAGGCTGTTCATACCGGCCTGAAGCATTGTTTCTATCCAGCTGTCTATAATATCACCATTTACCTTCCTATATTCCTCTGTCTCAGAAAACGGTTCGAAGTCAAATTTTTCTTTTATATCATCTATTTCATGCATTGATTTTCCCGAAAAATTTTATTGGTCTAAAAAATCCAGAGTATAACACGGTCAAATTTTAAAGCAATTTCCTGATACCGTCATCCTACCCTCGTAACAATTAACATAATACACAAAAGATAACCCAATTTATACCCCTCTTTTTTCTCCCCATACCAACTTGTGAAGCTGTATTAATACTCTCACATCTTCCAGCTTATCATTCAAAACACTTTCAACAAGCCATTTAAGTTCATATCCGTAAACCGGTTGAAAAATAATCTTTGATTTAATTTCTAGTTTCTCAATCACAGATTTCGCATATTCATAATCTTTTTCATCTTTAATAACAAATTTCAATTGATCAATCGGACGCAGTTTTTCAAATAGTGGAAAATCCATCCTGAGTTCCATGTTAGAACTGGGACATTTACAATCCATACTGATTATGCAGCCATCATTCCAAAATATTTGTGGCGGATCCTTATGACCGCTGGTTTCCAAAATAATTCCATAATCATTATTCAAAAGATGTTCTGCCAAAACCACAAGCTCTTTTTTTTGTAAAAGCGGTTCCCCGCCTGTAAAACAAACCCTTTTACTCCCTATTCCTTCAATTTGTTCTATAACTTTTTCTACCGGAATATCTTTAAAATCCCTACCTTCAACTGCGTACATAGTGTCACACCAGCTACATCTCAAATCGCAAGCGAATAGCCTTACAAATGTTGTTGGAAGACCAATTTCAGCTCCTTCCCCTTGTATTGAGTAAAAAATTTCGCTTATTTTCATCTTGACCTGTAAGATTACATCAGCTTTTTGACTATAAAGAATATACTGTGGGATCTTCTATCCCGGATTCCAGAAATGCCCTCTTTCTCTCACTACATGAACTGCACGAGCCACAGTGTTCAGATCCACCTTTATAACATGACCAAGTTTTCTCAAATGGTATGTTAAGTCTTGAGCCCAGCCTAACAATTTCAGACTTCTCAAGATCAACAAACGGTGCTTTTACACTCATGCTTGGTCTGTCATTTGCCAGCCTCTCAGCTATCTCGAAGGCCTGAACAAATTCTTTTCGACAATCTGGATAAACCCCCCTATCAGAATGGTGTGCACCAAAGAATACAGTATCTGCTCCAATACTATATGCAAAACCAATTGCTATGGATAAAAAAATGGAGTTTCTATTTGGAACAATTGTGGTTTTTAGGGTATTAAAGGATCCAGTTATACCATTGACCTCCGGGATAGACACGTTATCGTCCGTCAGAGCTGAACCGGAAAAAACCGTTTTAAGAGAACTTAGATCAATTAACTTGTGAGGTACTCCCTTTAAGTTACATATATAAACAGCGGAATCCACTTCTCTTCTATGCTTTTGGCCGTATAAGAATGTTAAACAATTGACTGTAAATCCTTTATTTAAGGTATCGTATAGCAAAACCGAACTATCAATACCGCCAGAGACTATTACAACTGCTCTTTCCATATTTGGTTACATTATAAGCCAAATACAATAAAAGAAAAATTAATCTGAAAGGTATGTATTAAAAATTGGCTAATGAGGTTTATTCTCTGGGACAGCATTTTTGGTTAAATTATCGTAAAAATCACCCAATCTATCTTCGAGGTCATCCACATGAACTATAACATCATGGATTTGCTTATCTAAATCCTCGGCTTCCAGGTCAATATTCTCACAGCGCTTCCATTCCACGATATGACCTTTTATATGCTCAAAAGCCTCTTTCATTGTCTCCATTTCTTCGGAGATTTGGGATATGCTAACGGCAATTTCTTTTTTCTCCCTTTCACGCTTTACATATCCAAGCCAAAACAATGAAAAAAGAAAAGCACTTAATAATATTCCCTGCGGAATTATTGTTTCATAATACGGGTAAATTCCCAAAACATCTATTTGCGGTATATAACCTACTGTAGTTTCCGCTATTAACCCGGATTCTTGCAATTCCCTAATACCTTGACCGACAAGTATAAAAGAAAGAAAGTATAGAAAAAGGCTTGTAACACTGAAAAAATATTTCAGCGGGATCTTCATTGCCAGTTTAAAAACTACTACTACTAATCCCAATAATACAAGAAAACCTACTACAAAACCCCAAACAATATAGCTTTTGGCATTATCAGCCTGATACCAAAGCGCCTGATAAAATAAAACGGTTTCAAATGCTTCTCTGTACACCGCAAAGAAAGAAACACCTGCCAGGGCAAAAACACTACGCCTGGTAAGTGCTTTCTTTACCTTTCCCTGAATATATTCCTTCCATTTTTGGACTTCGATTTTCGTAATTAACCAGTAACTCACATAAAAAAGCACAGCTGCCGCTATGAGGGAAGTGAACCCTTCAATAAGCTCTCTACTTGCTCCGCTTATTGATATTACCTTATTAGCAAGTATCCAGGTCAACAGCCCTCCAACCAGGGCAGATATCCAGCCTATGTGTATATACCTTATATATACTCCAGCTCCAGTAGCAGTTAAAAAAGCAATTAACGCAGCAATTATAAGGACCGCTTCCAACCCCTCCCGAACAATTATTGCAAATGAATTTAAAAACGAGAGCAGCTTATCGAAGGGTTTGCCATTTTGAATAATCCGAGCAGCATTACTCAGATCTTCCTGTATTTCATTATTCAATGCATTTAGCCGCTGAAATGGAACACCCTGATTAATAGAGTCTCTATATTTTTGAAGCTTTGCTTCGATTGAATATGTAAATTCTCTATCCTTTATTGAAAGATCCTTTTCAACAAATTCATATCCTTCCAGATATCCATCCAATGCTGCCTTATATGCCTTGTTATCATGACCAGCTCTGTATAGATCTAATGCCTGATTTAGCTTCAGGGCGGTTATTTGAATATAATCTTGATCAATCCCCGAGTTTTCAAGAAAACCTACCCTGAGATATGACAACATTTCCCTCTTTTGTTCTTTTGCTCCTGAAATAGAGTCTAATTTATTCAGGAGCTCTTCATTAGTCATAGTTGCCAGTATTTTGAAATCTTGCAGTTCCCCAGGCAGATTCGAGGAATTAAGCCCGTTTCCCTCACCATTGTTCCCGGAGCCAATAGACAAAACATAAAACGCTGCATCCCATTTTTCCTGATCTGGCAGGTTATTGAATGCGGGCATAGCCGTACCTTCAATTCCATATTCTATTGTGTTGTAAACTTTAAAAGGAGAAAAATTCTTGATAGTTTCTGCATTTGTAAAGTCTGTCGGCGGTGGCCTGAGAGCCCGAGCAAGCCGACCATCTCCTGCCCCTTTCTCACCATGACACGAAACGCAGTTATTTCTATAAATTTGTTTTCCTTTCTCGTAGGAAGGAAACGATTTTGGATAGGTCTCGATATTGTAATCGGATATCAACTCTTTTTTAATCGTACTCGCCAGTTGTTCCACACTTGCAACATTAGACTTTTCTTTAATAAGTTGGGCCAGTTTCTCAAGATCTTGACCGATTAGGTCTTTACCCGCTCCGGATTTATTAAGATCTTTATATAAAGTAATAGCCTCAGAGATAAATTCATCCATCTCGGCAAATTCTTCATCATTTATGACTTGTCCATCTTCTACAGCATTTTTATAGTCCCCACCTATATAATCAACGAGAGATAGTACCCTTTTTGGACTTTCCTCTGCTAATACAAATGAATTGTAAGCTAGAAAAAATAATAGAATTGGTAGCAAGATAAATAGTCTTTCCGCTTTTAACTTAGACAACATAGAGCTTATTTTATATTAATTGGTCAATAATGATATTGAAATTAAATTTCAATTAAAGTGACTGAGATTACCCTAGTATATACCAGAGTCAAGTGATATAGTGCTATATTGATTGAAAGATGGATATATTTTATTATGATTAATCAGTTAATTGACATAAAGGCATATGGACAACAATAGACTGAAAATCAATAAATTGTTCAAAGAATTCCCCAAGGTTACCAAAAAAGAATGGAATGACAAGATTACTGAAGATCTTAGATGCAAGAACTTTGATAAAACCCTGGTGTGGAATACGTATGAAAACCTGGACATAGACCCCTTTTATACACGGGATGATATAAACAAACTGGATTATTTTACCAATTTGCTTCCCGGTGAATATCCCTTTACAAGAACTTGTAATTCGTATTCTAACAATTGGGACATATGTGAAGATATATTCCACGAAGACCCATCAATCGCAAATAAACAGGCTTTAGAGGGAATAGAAAGCGGATTGAGTTCAATAAATTTCATTTGTGAAGTCAATGGA
>JAZGCJ010000320.1:0-3719 GCA_036476895.1 Thermodesulfobacteriota bacterium | reverse complement strand
TCTTGGTCTTCGCCATGGGGCACCAGTCCGTCCGGTCGTGACAAACCATACGCACGAGGCTGGCAATGGTGGCCACAACATGGAATTCTGGAGGGTCCGGACCGAAGCATCCTTCGCTATCACTATGCAGGGCCTCGCCGAAGCTGAGGCAATGGGAACCGTTCTTGCCGACCGGGCACGAACTCTCAGCCGTAATCCGCGGCGGGAGGACGTCCTCATTGTCGCGCATGGCCCTGAGGATGACGCGGAGAACCAGAGATGGATTGCCTACATCGATGCCCGTGCAGGGGCGGTTCGGAGGTTCCTTCCCTTTCGACGTGTCCAGGTCATGACCCTACGCGAAGACTGGCCGGAAAAACGCGAGGAGGCCGAGCATCGGATCCGTGCGTTCGTAGAGAGGGCTCGGGACGACGGTGGCACGGCGATCGTCATCCCCTTCAGGGTGCAGGGGTTCGGCCCCTATGCGCTGGTACTCGAGGGTCTTGATTACATCTCCGATGGTCAGGGGCTGATCCCCCACGCCAGCGTCACGCAATGGATCGCAGGGCAGATCAAGACGCTTCTACGCGGATCCTTCCGATACCAAGTTAACTGATAGAGTCACCTAACAAGCCGTTGAACACGGACTCTCGCTCGTGCCGGTTAACGGCGGCGAGAAACAAACATATGATGCTTGATTTGATCAGAATAAATAATACAATGGTAAAAAATTATGTGTCATCTTAATAAATAATGTTATGTGTAAATCAAAAATAAAGCTAATTGCTTATTCACTAACGTTGTAAATCATTATTTAAATAGGAATAGACCCTATGTTTAACCAAATATTTGACGCTGCATATTTTAATAATTATAGCAAAGAACACTTTCCTGAATTTTTAGGGATTGTAATCAAGCATGTAGAAGAAGGTAAAATAATTGCAGAAATGCCTGTCATCAAGCACCTTTTTGCTCCAAATGGATTTTTACACTCTGGCAGTATAGTTGCCTTTGCTGATACAGTTGCGGGTTACTCCACTCTTTCACATCTTCCTGAAAATGGAAAATCTTTTACAACTTTGGAACTTAAAAGTAATTTTGTTGGAGCAATTAAAGTTGGAGCAATTAAAGATGGAATTTTGGAGTGTGAAAGCAGTGCAGAACATATTGGGCGAACTACTCAGATTTGGCGTGTCATAATAAGAAGCCAACATACTAAAAAGAAAATAGCAGTGTTTTCTTGTACCCAATTAATACTGTATTGAGAAAAAGAAATAAAAAACACATAACAAAACGCTCCAGAAGAGCGCTGATAGCGCCCTCTGAGCTTGGCGTTATGTGTTTAAGTATCCAGAAATGGCAGAGTATGGATGAAAAATATTGTGTTTATCCAATAGCTTGATGATACAGATAAATTATATTATCGTAAATTAGACTAATCAATCATAAGGAGACCAAAATGGAAAAAAAAGTGACACGGGTAGATCCTTCTAAAATCATGCAAATTGGATTGGGGTTCTGGGCATCAAAAACTGTCCTAACAGCTGTTAATCTTAAACTTTTCACTCATTTAGCAAGTGGTGAGTTATCAGGGCAAGAAATTAAGACCAAATTAGGCTTGCATGAAAGAAGCCTTTATGACTTTTTGGATGCCTTAGTAGCTCTTGGATTTTTAAAGAGAAGAGGCTTAAAAGAAAATGCTATGTATAGCAATGCTGATGATACTGATCTTTTTCTAGATAAGAATAAACTTTCTTATATTGGGGGTATTCTAGAGATGTGTAATAATCGCTTATTTCATTTCTGGAATGACCTTGAAGAAGGATTAAAAACTGGAAAATCTCAGAATGAGACGAAAACAGGCGGGAGACCTGTTTTTGAAGAAATATATTCAAGTAAAGAGAAAACCAATGAATTTTTAAGAGCAATGGGAGGATTACAAATGGGTAATTTCATTGCTTTTTCCAAATCATTCGATTTTTCTAATTATAAAACTCTATGTGATATAGGTGGGGCAGGTGGCTATCTTTCTGCTCAGGTTGTCTTAAACAATGATCATATGAAATGTGTGTCATTTGATCTTCCTCCAGCGTCTCCAGTCGCAACTGAGAACATAAAAAATATGGGCTTAACAGATAAAATATATGTTCAATCTGGTGATTTTTTCAATGAAGAATTTCCGAAGGCCGATGTTATTACTATGGGAAATATTCTTCATGATTGGGGAACTAAAGAAAAAAAGATACTTATTAAGAAAGCTTATGATAGTTTACCTGAAGGAGGAGCCCTTGTCGTAATTGAGAATATTATTGATAATGACCGGAGGCAAAATGTCTTTGGTTTGCTGATGTCATTGAATATGATGATTGAAACCGAAGAAGGCTTTGATTTCACAGGTGATGATTTTGACCAATGGGCAAAAGATAGCGGATTCAAAGAAACATCAGTTATACCACTTACTGGTACTTCTAGTGCTGTAATTGCCATTAAATAGATAAAAGTTTCGCAAAGCTAACACCTAATATGCACTCTTGATAATACTTAAGACAAAACATAACAAATCGTTCAACTTGATTCTGAAAAGCTGGCTTCCGTTTCACTCCAGCCAACTTTTCAGAACAAGTTAACTCTACGTTAGGCGCTTGAGTTATCTATGTGTTGGAGTATGGCCAAACGTTAATTTAATATAGAGGAGATAAAAATGAGTAAAACAATTTTAATTACGGGATCAAGTAGCGGAATAGGTAAAGAAACAGCGAAGTACTTTCATCAAAAAGGGTGGAATGTTGTTGCAACTATGAGGAGCCCTGAAAAAGAAAAAGAGCTTACGGACTTAAATAACGTCTTAGTCACAAAATTAGAAGTCCAAGATAAGGCGACAATTGAATCTGGAATAAAAGCAGGCATTGATAAGTTTGGGGATATTGATGTACTTATGAACAATGCGGGTTATGGAACCTATGGAACTCTTGAGTCCATGACGACAGAAAATATTCGCAGACAATTTGATGTAAATGTTATTGGTCTGTTGGAAACAACAAAGGCTATTCTTCCCCATTTTAGAGCGAAACAAAGTGGTATTTTAATTAATATTTCTTCCATTGGTGGAAAGTTGGCCTTCCCATTGGGAACTCTTTACCACGGAACGAAATTTGCGGTTGAAGGTATCAGCGAAGCACTGAGTTTTGAACTTTCTGCTATTGGTGTGAAGACTAAAATCGTAGAGCCCGGGGTAATTGCGACAGACTTTGGAGGCCGATCATTTAATTTCTTTAATGACGAGTCATTAACTGAGTATCAGCCATTGGTTCAAAAGTTTATGTCAACTTTTGAGACTCTTAATGCAAATCCATCTCCTGCGTCGCTGGTAGCAGAAGTTATTTATCAAGCGGCAACAGATGGAACAGAGCAATTGAGATACACTGCGGGAGAAGATGCAAAAGAGTATATGGCGAATAGAAAACAATTAGATGATGAAACTTTTATGCAAGGTATGAAAGATATGATGGGACTTTAAAGTCGTAATGAGTTGATTTCTTTTGACGTGCTGTAAAATTTAAATTTCAACAAAGGAGAAACGCAAATGCCTCAATACGTTATTGTTTATCTAGGTGGCGATCAGCCATCTAGCCCAGAGGAAGGTAAGCAACATTTCGCGAAATATAAAGAATGGTTATCTTCATTGGGCGACTCAGCTGTTAGTCCTGCTAATCCGCTTAAGAATACGAGCACAGTAAACT
>JAZGCJ010000032.1:0-4165 GCA_036476895.1 Thermodesulfobacteriota bacterium | reverse complement strand
CCGTATCAATAAATATTGTTGTTATAACTGCCAAACCAAGCGCGGCACCGGACAATTGAAACATAAAAACTATTCCCATTGCAATAAAAGTAAATATTAGCTTTCTATCCATCATTAGTCACTATCTTTAATTTTTGGCATCCCAATAAGTTAATATACACTTGACATGAAAATTCTAATCATTTATTAAACAATTGTTAAATCAAAATTCAGACATAAGGAGATTGCAAAATGAAATATCTTTTAAGCTTTTTACTTCTTTTGACTTTAGGCTATGGATTCGCATTTGCAGAGATAAAAACTGAAGAGGTTAATTACACCGTAGATGGAACTAAACTAACAGGGTATATGGCATTTGATGACTCGGTTAAAGGAAAACGACCGGCAGTAATCGTGGTGCATGAATGGTGGGGACATAATGATTATGCCAGGAAAAGGGCCGAGATGCTTGCCGGGCTTGGATACGTTGGCTTTGCACTGGATATGTACGGCGACGGCAAAGTGACCGATCACCCGGAGGACGCTGCCAAGTTTATGAACGAGGTCTTTAATAATATGGAGGCAGGAGTTAAGAGGTTTAATGCGGCTGTTGAAATAGTTAAAAAAAATCCACACGTTGACCCCGACAATATAGCTGCCATTGGTTATTGTTTCGGTGGTGCAATAGTACTGCATATGGCAAGGATCGGAACAGATCTGAAGGGAGTCACAAGCTTTCACGGAAACTTAAGCTCTATGCACAAACCAGAACCTGGCTCTGTTAAATCAAAAGTTCTTGTTTTGCATGGCGGTAACGACAAGTTGGTACCTCAGGAGCAGGTCGACGCATTCAAGAAAGAAATGGATGAGGGAGAAGTGGAATATGAGATAGTCGTATATCCAGGGGCAGATCATAGTTTTACTAATCCTAGTGCTGACAAGTATGGAAAAGCACATAATCTCCCACTCGCTTACAATAAAGAGGCCGATGAAAAGTCTTGGGAGAAATTCAAGGAATTTTTAAAGAAAATATTTCAACCTGAAAATAGTTAAATTTTTAAAATAATTTTTGTTTTAAAACTTTAAATTTCATGGGTAATAACGAATAAACCGTTATTCCCCTCGGTTTCCCTATTCTATACACCGTGAAGGCTGGGCATCCATTAACAAAATAATCCATTATCTCCGTAGGAGCACCATTCCTTCGACTGGCTCCATTAGACTTCAGGACAGGCTCTTGGTGCGAATATACCTATCGCGGCTGGAAGCCGCTCCTACATAAATGTGTATCATAGATAGGAATAAGAATTAAGTATATTTAATTTGTCCAATCTAATATCAAGGGTATCCAACTTCTCGTCTATTGATTTTTAATTTTGTTTGAAATGTTATAAAGAATATCAATCATCTTTGTTCATATGATCACAAATCCTCTTTTTAAAATTACAAAATATCTTAGCCATACTAAAATTGTCTAATAACTTCGTTCACCTGTGACCGATTCCTCCGTTGTGTCGAAATCGTTTTCGAATTCGTTACTCGAAGCAGTTCCCAATTAAGGTAGTTTGGTAAATGAGTTTAATCTTTTAAGAGCATTTAATTTCTCACTTCTCTCAATCTTTGAACGTCTCAGGGCGTCGTTAAGAATAGAAATACTCCTCTCGTAGGTATCTATATCCACAGGATATGGAGTGCCGTCTTTCCCACCGTGGGCAAATGAAAACCTTGCAGGGTCTCTTGTACTGGCAGTAGTACCAAATATCAGTTCTGATAGCAGGGTTAAAGCCCGCAGCGTCTTTGGGCCAACTCCCTTTATCTTTAGTAATTCTTCAAAATTCTCCGGTCTTTCTTCATAAGTTTTAAGCATAATCTTCTTCAGATATTTAGAGTTTACATCCCTTATGGTTACCTCGTGTCGATTCGGCATCAGAAGATTGGGAAGAATATCCAGGTCCCTTAATATCCCTTTGTCAGGTTGTGATGCTATTTCAGTAACAGCAACCCTCGTGGATTCACTTTGAGAATCAACAAGATTAAGGCTGCAGCCCTTTAAATCGGAGCATACAGCAGAATGCGGTTCATTTACAAAATCCCTAACTTGATCGCTCAACCAGTGATACCGGCGCGCCGTTTTATTGTTCTCGTTAAAACCCTGTTGTACTACACACCACTTATTATCGGTGAAAAAGAAATTGTGATGATACAACTGATACCCATCCTGAACAGCCGCACTATCCACTTTCGCAGACAACTTACTGGCATTTACAAGCAGACCCGGTTCTCTTGATAACCTATTACAATGCTCCTCTATTTCTGAGGGTGTTTTCCTTGAGGCTCCGCCCTTTCCACCAGCGACATAAAAACCCAGTTCGTGTTCTAGGCCCTTCACACCTTCTTTTACTGCGCCACACGTGGTAGTAGTGACGCCGCTTGAGTGCCAGTCGAAACCCAGGACACAACCAAATGCCTGAAACCAATACGGGTCCGACAGCCTGTTCAATACTTCATCGCTACCGTATTCTTCAATAATATGGCATATTACCTCTCTTGCCAATCTGACCATACGGCTAAATAGCCACTTCGGGGCTTTACCCCTGTGGAGAGGTAGGTGAGCAAAACCTGTTCGCATATAAGGATTAAAACTCCAAGATATTTAAATACAATTTTATTCTATATGTAAAATTAAAAAAGGGTTGAGTCACCTTTATTTAAATTTAAAAGATAAATTATTAAGTTCATCCATATCTTCCCCAGACATTTTAAATTTCATCGCATTCCCGTTATCCCTGGCCTGTTCAACTTTAGTAGCCCCCGGTATTGCGACAATACATCCGCCATGAAAATTGATAACCCAGTTAAGTGCAATTTGAGATGGAGTAGCACCATACTTTTTACCAAGCTCTATTAACTTTGTTACAAGATCCCTGGTTCTCTCAATATTTCTTTTGTTCAGGGAGCTGCCCAATCTTCTGATCAGACCTTTTTCGCTTAGATAGGTACTATTTTCATGATATTTCCCCGTTAACAATCCTCGTCCCAGAGGTGTGTACGCAATGACAGTTATTCCTAAATCTCTTGCTAAATTTAAAACCCCGTTTTTTTCAATCCCTCTGTTAATCAAGCTGTAATTCACTTGATTTGAAACTAACTTAAGATCATATTGATGCAATGATTTATATGCCCTCTCCATTTGCTTCGCAGAAAAATTGCTTACACCTATATACTTAACCTTCACATCTTCAACCAGTTTCGACATTTCTTTCATTTGGGAATTAATACCAGAAAACGAATAGGGGTTATGTATCTGATAAAGATCGATAACTTGTGTATTTAAATTTGTAAGGCGATTGTTAATTGTTTTTGATATTGACTTAGAAGTTTTAAAAGTTGGCCACCATTTAGTTGCAATGATTATATTCTTTCGATCAATCTCCAGTTTGTCCAGTGACCTTGATAAAGTTCTTTCTGATTCACCCAAACCATAGCTCTCAGCTGTATCAAACCAGTTAATTCCGACCCTAATAGTCTCATCTATAATGTTTTTTATGCTTTCTTCTTCTAACTTAGGCCAGAATTTGCCGGATAATCCTTTTCCTTGGCTAAATTGCCAACAACCAAGACCTATTGGTGATACATATAAATTCGATTCTCCGAGTTTTCTTAAATCTTTCGAATTCATCCTTCAATATAGTATATTCTAATAAGATTTGTTACTGTATAATTTTTCAAATTCCAAATCAGGGTAATTGAAAATATGAGCAGGTTCTCAACATCCTGGGCATTGATGAAATCTTCATGTGAAATTTTAAAGAAAGATAAGGAACTGGCCGTATACCCGGTTCTTTCATCAATAGCTTCAGTAATCGTTTTCCTAGCAATTGCGGTTCTATATTTTGTAATCTTAGCCATTGTCCAGTCCACTTTCCAGACCATATTCCAAGCCGCTCTTTATAAATATGCAAAGACAGGAGAAGTTCCTTCGGGGTTTGATAAGGATCTATCACATAGTGCAATATTAGCTGAACGATGAAACTACGTTTGCCTTATATTGCATCAATATTTACCCCGGGTTATCTAAATACGTCTAAGAATTAACTTGATGAAGAAACAAAGGATAATTGACCTTAGCATCAGGATTGAGCCAGCGCCCGGACCCGAACACCAGCGCCTGGAGATAATACACGAG
>JAZGCJ010000319.1:0-2013 GCA_036476895.1 Thermodesulfobacteriota bacterium | reverse complement strand
GTGAATTATCTAAAGTTCATGCGTTAACGGGTACTTTAAAATTAGAAGAAGGTGGTAGAGATTTTTCTCCAGATACCGGGAAGGAGCGACAAGTAATTCCTTCTGCCTGTTGGCAGTGTGTAGCAAGGGATACAATCCTCAGCTATGTAGAAGATGGCAGACTTGTAAAGATAGAAGGAAATCCGGCCTCAATCCGTAATCGTGGAAAGATATGTGCCAAGGGACAAGCTGGGATTAACCAGGTTTATGATCCAGATAGAGTTCTTTATCCAATGTTAAGAGTTGGTAAGCGAGGCGAGGGAAAGTGGAAGAGAATCTCCTGGGATGAGGCGTTGGATCTTTTAGTAAACGGTGGAGAAATAGCCGGACATAGTGTGAAAGGGCTTAAGAACTTACTGGACGAAGACCACCCGGAAAAATTTATGTTTCATTACGGAAGGATGAAAGGTTCTGATAGCAAAATAATTAAAGATAATTTTTTAACTGCATTTGGCACAAAGACTATAGGAAATCATACAAATATATGTGAAGGTGGTAAATGGGTAGCTCAGGAACTTATTTGGGGCAAGCATTATGATGTCAACGATGTGGAGCATACTAATATGATTCTTAATTTCGGTTGTAATTTTTTTGAAACTCATACCTCACATATACAACTTGCACAGAGGGCAATCAATGCAATGACTGAACGTGGAGTTAAATTGTATACCTTTGATGTGAGGCTCTCCAATACAGCAGCTAAATCAACTGAATGGCTTCCCATAAAACCCGGGTCTGATTTAGCTGTGGTTTTGGCTATGTGTAACGTGATAATGAGCAATGGATTGTACGACCATGATTTTATTGAAACATGGACTACAGTTACTGTTAAGCAACTAAAAGCACATCTTAAACGATACACTCCTGAGTGGGCAGAGCAATTAAGCGGTGTTCCTGCATCCAAAATCGAGTCACTTGCAATAGAATTTGCTAATGCAAATCCCGGTACATGCATTTCATACAGAGGGCCTGTAGCTCACTATAATGGAGTTGAAGCAGAGCGCGCATTTAAAACGCTTGATGCCATATGCGGATATATTGATGTTAAGGGCGGGACCTGCCACGGTGTCGGGGCAAAATGGAAATACCCCAAGGTTAAACCTGATAAGAAACCCAAACAATTAAAAATAATAGACGGCTTTCCGGGTGACACGGCCTTCCCTAATCATCACGTAAGTCATCAAGTTTTGAAAATGATACAAGATGGACGTTTTGGAAGACCGCATATTTATATGGTTTATTGCTATCAGCCTGTTTATGTAAATGGAGAATGTGAAGAGAACATTAAAATACTAAAGGATGAAACACTGGTTCCGTTTCTTGTTACCGTATCTCCATTTTATGGTGAAACAGAGTCTTTAGCTGACTTAATACTTCCCGATGTAACTTACCTTGAAAGATTATCCTGGGACGACATGGTTTGCTATGACATGATTCCGGAATTTTATGTCCGTCAACCTGCAGTGAAGCCTCTCGGCGAGGCACGACAGTTCCAGGATGTTGCTATTGATCTGGCTAAAAGGTTGGGTCTTAATCTTCCATTTGATTCTACTGAAGATTTTATTAAAAAGTCATGTGAGAAAAGCCATGTGGATTATGAATACTTAAAAAAACACGGTGTCTGGCATGACCCAAATGAAAAACCCCATTACCTATCCTACACCAAAACGTTAAAAATAGAAGATTATACTGGCGACAATATACTTTTTGATAGTATGACTGGAGTTTACTGGAATTGGAAGAAGTCAAAGGCAAAAACCGAAGATGAAGCTGTATCAAAGGGATACACAGATACAAAAAATGCGTACAAAGGATATATTGGACAAAGGATTGGTAATAAGGTTTATGCTGGATTTAAGCCTGATAAGGTAAATAAATCCGGCAAGTTTGAGATTTATTCTGAATTATTAAAGAAAAAAGGATTTAATCCTATGCCCACCTGGTTTCCGGTACCTGACATTGAGAATAAAAAAG
>JAZGCJ010000318.1:0-2040 GCA_036476895.1 Thermodesulfobacteriota bacterium | reverse complement strand
AATAATAAATAATGTAAAAAGGAAGAATCCTCAGAAATACTTATCATTAAAATGAAAATGTTTGATAAAAAAGAGATGTGTAGTAAACCCGATAGTGTTAAATACAGCGAGATTACAAAACTGATCGGAGAGGAATGTTTATTTGAAGGCAATATCACAACAAGTGCCTCAACAAGGATTGATGGCAAATTAAAGGGTAATATCACGGGGCAAAGTTCATTGATCATAGGTGAAAACGGTGTGGTGATTGGCGAGGTTAGGTCTGACGAAGCAACTGTTTACGGAAAGGTAGAAGGTATTGTAGAATCAAGCAGGTTGGAGATAAAAAGGGGCGGTCACGTGAGTGGCGATATATTTGTTCAAACTCTAACGATTGAGGATGGCGGTTTATTAAACGGAAGGTGCACAATGGAAAAGTCGGTTGCCGATAATGTTGCAGATTTTGGAAGTGCTTCTGATAAGTCCAGAGACGATATTGGACACGAAGATATCAATTCCTGATTTTACTACTTCTTTAGAACATCAGCTTTTACTACTTTAGTTCCCGAGTTTTCGAACACAAGTTCCAGCTCAACAAACTTTTCGGTTCCAAATTTCTCTGTCGGCTGGATAAGCATTATGTGTAAGCCCCCTGGTTTAAACTCAACTTTTTCTCCCGGTTTAAGCTCTATGCGTTCAACCATCTGCATTTTTGCAGTTCCGTTTTCATCAACAGTTGTTTTGTGGATCTCGGCCTTTTTAAATGAAGAGCTTGTTATTTCGATCAGCTTGTCGTCAGTCGTCCCGGAATTTTCAATAATCATATAGGCGGCTGAAACGGATGATTGCGGAGGGGCTTCCCTAACCCATGGATCGGTTATTGTGATTTCGGGATTAGCCCATGAAATTGAGCCCCCTATGATAAACGACACTATTAATGTAAAAACCGGTATTCTCATATAATCTGATATTTGATTTAGCATCTTATAATAGTTTCTTAAGATCAGATATTATACCTTCCGGTTCGAGTCGGCCCTGGGAATATTTTAATATTTTTTTGCCGTTTTGGTCGATTAAAAAGACCGAAGTTGTATGATTCATTATATAGACGTCCGATGATTCACCTTCTTCCTTTGCATAAAAGGCGTGAAAAGATCTTACAGCTTTATGTATATCCAGCTCGTCTCCTGTGAGTCCTATGAAATTTTCATTGAAGTATGGAACATAATTCTTCAATTTTTCGGCTGTGTCGCGAGTTGGGTCAATCGTTATAAATAACACCTGTACTTCATTGTCATCATCCAGCTTGTCGGCTATTTTATCTAATTTAGCCAATGTTGTAGGGCATATGTCGGGGCAGTTTGTATACCCAAATGTCAGTAGAATAAACTTGTCTTTATAATCGTATAGCGATACTTCATTGCCGTTGTGGTCTTCCAAGGTAAAATCAAAGGGTTCAAAGTTTAGTAATGTTCCGTAAAAAGCATCGTTTTTCCTGAATTCGATGTAATTAAATATGAAAAACCCCCATGCGATTAGAATTAGTACTAGACATGTTATAACCAGGGTTAATAGTATGTTTCGGTTTTTCATTTGCGTTGAGGTACTTTCTAAATAAAAGATTTACTTGAGGAATAATAATACCTAATATCTATCAATATTATGTAAGTAATTAATCATAAAAGGTAAGGGGGAATACCCTATCTAAAGGATATTCCCCCTTTAAAGGAGGATGGAGGATGATTTGTTAAGTATTGCTTGTAATTTCAATTATAAAAATAAAGTATTTTACTTAATTTGTCAAGGGGAAATTAATAAATTTATTTAAATTAGTATAATTTTGCTCTGTTTATAGGATTCTTGAATCTTAAAAGACACATGCTATAATCTCATTTCACTAAATTTGAGTAATATGGCGGCGTAGCTCAGGGGTAGAGCAATGCTCTCATAAGGCATTTGTCGGTGGTTCGAACCCACCCGTCGCCATTAACATTATTCCAATAATAACAACAAGTTGGAATCGCAAATTGGCCAAGTATAATCATCTTTTTTATAATAGGT
>JAZGCJ010000317.1:0-4407 GCA_036476895.1 Thermodesulfobacteriota bacterium | reverse complement strand
TTCATCTTCGAGCATCATAATGTTGAAGTTTAGTATATGGAGATGATCACCATTGTCGTCCGGGCCTAGTTTGTTCTTGATCTTATTAAGTTGTTCCTTTGATTTCTCGACCGCATTTATAAATCTTTCTTTTTCAGCTTTTATTGAGTTCGGACCTAGGAAATTTTTTTTAATTATGGTTTTAAATCTGTCTAAAAGAACAACTTTTCCAAGAGCAATTCCGGGAGAAATTGGTATACCTTTTATCTGTAATCTCATATCCCTTCACCAAACCCGTTTTCAAATAGCTCTTCAATATCATTTAAAGCCCTGTCTGCATCATCACCTATTGCAATCACTTTTAAATCCGTTCCTTTTACTGCAGCCAATGATAGAACCCCCAGTATACTTTTCCCGTCTACTTTATAACCGTCCTTGCTTAGTTTTATATCGGATGTGTATTTATTGGATAATCTCACGAATGCAGCAGCAGCTCTGGCATGGAGACCGAGTCTGTTTTTTACCTGTAGAATTTTTGATAATCCCATTTTTTTAATTATGTATATGCATGTTTAAACTAACCAGTAAAATTCAGCTGGTATCCTTTAGAAGATGGCATATAGAGTATTATATTTCTTGAAGAGATTCTTTTCAAATTTCTGGTATTTACCGATCATTGGTAAAGATTCTCTTGTCAATCACACCATTTAAATTGATATCTTCATAATAGTTCACTTTTAAATTGTAGTCTAGGATATTAAGTCTGATTATTTTGGGAAACAGGATTCCCCTCTGAGACATAAAGTAGTCTTGAAATTTATATTCTGCAATTATGTTCTCTCTCATGGGTATTTCCAATTTAACTATTTTTTTTATAATGGGGTCTATCCAGACCTTTAACTCATCTTCGTTAAAGGGAATAGTATATATTAATAATCTGTCATCTGCCTTTAATTCATAATTAGAAGATTTATTAAGCAGCTCAGTTGGTATAGATGCCAAAAACAAGTTTACTATGTCGCTGGCACTAATTCCTGCAGGCAGATCGGTTAAGACATATGACAGGTCAAAATCATTTATGTTATCAAAAACAGTTTCTTCTTTATCCGATATTAGGTATACAGTTTGTCCGTTTGACTTGATAATAGTGGCTGCTCTTCCAAATGGAGCAAATGCTTCAATATAGAACAGATTTGGTTTTTCCATTATGGTTACTTGTTTGAAAGAAGCTTTTTGACCGGGCGAATTTAAACTTACTTTGGCCATTCCGGAAATAGACCTTATTTGCTGGCTGGACTCCACAGCTTCTTGAAAAATTAATTCTGTATCAATTTCACCAAGATTTAATAAGGGTTTTTTAGGAGCGCAAGATGTGAAAATTAAAATAAGTAATATAAATAGGATTGATGAATCTTTTTGAATATAAATCAATTTTATGCGATTAATTGTTTTCTATCTCAGATATCTTTTTGATTAGTCTTGATTTTACATCCCTGTCCATAATATCTTCATTATTATTATCAGAATTGATAAGATTTAGCCCCTTTTTATAAAATTCCAAAGCTGTTGATCTTTCACCTTTATCGTAATAAACATCCCCAATATGCTCAATAATTGTTGGGTCGTTACTGGTGATGTTGTAGGCTTGTTTAAGGATATCTAAAGCCTCATCAATTTTCCCCTGTTTATAATAGACCCATCCCAGACTGTCAATTATATAGCCTCTGTTTGGAAATACTTTAAGAGCCCGTTTAATAAGATTTTCTGCCTCATCTAGCTTTTCGTAATTCTCGGCGTAACTATAGCCTAAAAAGTTCAGTGCATCAGCGTGTTCCGGATTTAATTCAATTAGCTTCTTCATAACTTCTATAGATTCATTTATTTGCTGATTTGTGTAAAAAGAAACACCCAACGAGTAAATTATAGTTTGATTTTCTTCGTCATTCTCAAGATAAGATTTGTATAGGTTAATTGCTTTGTCGTTCATATTAAGCTTTCTGAAGATATTACCGAGATAGCTTGTGAATATTTGGTTTGTAGGATCTTTATTTAAAGCCTGTTCAGCTAATTCTAAGGATTTATTTAATTCACCTTTTTTTTCATAAAGGTAAGCCTTCTGTATTATTGCATCGTTGTGAATAGTTGAACTTTCGTTAATCGAATTGATTAACTCTAGTGCTTTATCGTAGTTTTCTATCTCGATATATGCAATTGCTAGATAATATTTCGCTTTTTCATAATCTGGGTCTTCCAATAATAATAAGTTAAATTCTTCAATAGCTTTTTCATAATTGCTACCCTCTATATAAAGTAATCCGAGTCTCAGTTTTAAACCAAGATTCTCGCTATCGATATTTTCAGCTTTTTCAAACATCTCGAGTGCATCATCGAATCTGTTTGATCTAAAAAGAAAATTTCCAAATCTGATATAGTTATTGATATCTGATGGTGAGTCGCTTAATAATTCTTTATAAATTTGTTCAGAGATTTCTGTGTCTCCCAATTTTTCATACACTATAGCTAGTTCCAATAACGCAGGAACCGAATCTGGGTTTCCAGACAGCGCCTCCTTGTAGAGCCTCTGCGCTTCTTTCAGGTTGCCTTTTAAATAATTTAGCCTTGCAAGAAAATAATTAGCCTTTTCACTTCTGGGATCAATCTGAAGTATTTTTGTGAAGTATTCGTTGGCTTTCACCTCATTATTTTGTTTTGCATATATAATCCCTAGAGTTAAGTATGCTTCTGTATCCTCCGGGTTTAACACGATGGCTTTTTTTAGAAGTTTTATACTTTTATCAATCTTTTTTTTATCCTTACTTGCGCCATGGATCTTTCCTAACAGGGTATATGACGGGGCGTAATTACCGTCATTTTCGATTGATTCATTTAGTTTTTCCAATGCTTTATCAATTTGATTTGAGTTAAGATACAATAGGGCGAGGTTGAATTTTAGGTATGGGGATTCAGGATCAGCCTGTTCAGCCTTTTCAAGTAACTTTAAGGAGCCGGTGAAGTTTCTTCTGTAAAGATTTAGTCTCGATATTGCAAAATTGTAATAAGCATCGTATTTAGACTTTTCCGTATATTTATTCGCTGAATTTAGCTTATTGTCAGTTTTGATCGTTTTAACGTTCTGAGCGCAGCTGCTCATCAAAATAGTGATTGATATGATAGTTGTAAGTAACAGTGTGTATTTCATCTTTAGACTATGGCGATATAATAATAAGGATATTTTACATAATTACTTTTTTCATTTTAGTAAATACAAAATATTTTACTGAATCAAATTTCTTTACATTTTTATAAATATTGTACCCGGTTAGTGGATTGACACTAATTACATATTAGGGTTGAATAATTGATTATGGATCTGAATCCAGTTTTTTCAATAATTTTCAACAATGAACGTATCAATAATGACGATGCACTTACTTTGATTGAACACTGCGATACTTTGCAGTTAGGTGCATTGGCGGATCGTATCAGGAGAAAATTTAATCCGGACGGAGTTGTTACATTTGTTGCCGATACAAACCCGAATTACACTAATGTTTGCGACACGGAGTGTTTGTTCTGTGCCTTTTGGAGACCACCCGGGGCATCCGATTCTTATACTTTGAGTGTTGATGAGTTGATATCTCTTATGAAAACGTCGTATCATAACGGTGCGACCACCGTTCTGCTGCAAGGAGGTCATAATCCTGAAATAGGTCTGGATTATTACTTAGAAATAATTAGGAGGGCGATTAAGGAAATACCTGATCTGCATCTTCATTTGTTTTCAGCACCTGAGATAGCTGCCATAGCCAAGTATTCCGGCATTTCAACAAAAGAGGTCCTGCAAATGTTCTGGGATGAGGGTCTTAGAACTATTCCGGGAGGAGGGGCAGAGGTTTTATCCAATAAGGTTAGGAAGAGGATAAGTCCTCTTAAAATAAATGCGGATGAATGGATGAAAATTACGAGAGAGGCACATCAAATTGGCTTTAAGACCACTGCTACAATGATGTTTGGCCATTTTGAGGAAAACGAAGATATAATTGAACATTTAGATAGGGTGAGAACATTACAGGACGAATATAACGGATTTCTTGCATTTATTCCGTGGACGTTTAAACCAAAAAATACTTTTCTGGAAAGGAAATTGAGAAATGAGATAGGTGGCGACAGATATTTAAGGGTACTTGCACTTAGTAGAATTTATCTGGACAACTTTAAGCATATTCAAGGATCTTGGTTTACTCAGGGCAAAAAATTGGGATCTGTGTCTATGCACTTCGGTGCCAGTGATTTAGGGGGTACTTTGTACCAAGAGAATGTTCTGGCATGTGCTGAGAATAAAACAAAGTCAAGTTTGGATGAGCTTGTAAATATGATTAAGAGTGCCGGATTTATACCAGCCCAAAGGGATACTTTCTATAAGGTAAT
>JAZGCJ010000316.1:0-3133 GCA_036476895.1 Thermodesulfobacteriota bacterium | reverse complement strand
AACAATCTAACTTATACTATGGACCTATTATAGGGGGGCAGGTCAGGGCTTAACAATCTTGGTATTATTAGAGTCTCTGGAGTTAATTAAAAAACTTAGTTTCCTTATAAAACAGTTTATTTTAGACAGAAGCTGATACAGAAAAGTTAGTTTAAATCACCATCTTTATAGTATTTGGTACCTTTACCCGTAAGCTCCAGTGCCAAACCATCTTCCGTAATCTGATAAAGCCAAACTCCGGGTTTTACCGACAAAGCACCGGAAAATGCCCCGCCCTCACCCTTTAACTGAGCAGCAGCTGTACCCTGTCCACTTAATTCCCAACCAGAGTTTATAAAATCATTCAGGTCAGACGCATTCTGAAAAACCCAAACCTGTTTAAACTTCTTTATTCCAAATCCAAGACCTGCCTGAAGTTCGACCATTTTCATAAATGTTTTCTTTTTAGTTTTGTTATTAACGGCCACACCACTTCCCTTACCTCCTCCAGCAAAGAAAATTTTCATTCCGAAATTACTAAATACCGCGTACCCAGCTGCTTTTTGAACATTCTTTCTGGCATTAGGTTCCCTTTGATAAAGATCCGTCAATGTATCCTCTTCCATTTCCATAATTTCGGCTTTTTTTTCAGCTTTGTCTGAAAACGCAGGTCCGGTTAGAATAATATAAAACAATAATGTAAAAATTAACTTGAAATAATATTTATTTATTAACATTTCTCCTCCCTTTTGTTCATATTAGTTATGAACTTTTATTAACCGTTGATTCATTTTGAGTTATTTTTACTCTACCGTCAAGTTAGACCATCGCCGATCGGAGTATAGTTGCATAGATGTTTAGGAATTTCTAGAATTATCAACCACACTACAATCACAGCCGCTTTATAATAGCTATTTTATTTAATGATTATGGTGTGTTATACTGGCAGGCAAATGCTGTAATAAGGCATTTGTCGGTGGTTCGAGTACAATTTTGTCCCGTAAGTTTACCAAACTTGAAAGTCTTAATTAACTCCAAGAAATAACTCTTATGATTGCTGACCGCACGGATGGTTGTGTGGTGTGTAATTAACTTGTACTGCTCCCCTTTTGTCAAGCTCTGTTTAAGTTGGAATTATGGATAATCCGGCCTTATGAGCAAGAGACGGGGCAGTTTTTCGACTCATCCCGACTTGGGTTGTACGTGTAACGGTGGGTGAGGTGGTGGCTTGAATGAGCGTGAGTTAAAGCATGTAATGCGGATGTGTGTTGTTTGTGGATCAAGTGGTTGGCGGTGCCGTTAGTGTTGAGACGGTGGGGGTTGCTCAGTTGCAAATGCTGGCGAGCCAGCAACAGTGCCAGTATATCTTCTTGTGCCTGTTTTAGTAGTGGTTATTAGAAGGACAGTAAGGCTGATTGATAGATTGGAGTAAGAAGTAATTGAATCAGGGAGACAATAAGAGAAATATTTAAATATAGCGAATAATTTGCAATATATTGGAAAGATTTTGGTTAAGTTGTGATATTTAGGTCTTTAGCTAATCTCCTGATTTTTCCCTTGAAAACGAATTAGTATAAATCTCCATCTTGAGCAGAGAGGATATTTTTAATACCTTCTTTCTGCATCTCTTTTAACACTCCCAGCCTATCAAAGTCCTCTGGAGTATTGTAGTTTTGCGCATGCACCAGAACAATATTTTTGACACCTGATTTTCTCTGAACCTTTTTCAAATCGCTTGGGAACATGTGGTAGGCTCCGATTGTTTTCACCTTTTGTTCAACAGTTGCGCCGCCCCAAGTTGCAAACTCAATATTTTCTCTCGTAATACCCTCGACAAAAAGAATATCAGCTCCTTTTGAGGCAGCTACCAATCCATCAGAGTAGTGCCCATCCCCACCGAAGACAAAAATTCTGTTGTCGGGTTTGGTTGTAAAGCGATAGGCATACGTGTGCTCTAGTGCACCATGACTTGTTGGATACGCGAATACGATGACGTTGTCGTCTTCGAATATCTTTGCACCTTCCAGACCAGTGCTAGGTCTAATGGGGATACCCAAAGCGGTGCCACCATCTCCGTGCTGTCCAATCGATCCCTGGAACATTTCATTTCTGTCAATTCGGTAGGCCGCGTTGATATGCCCCATCATTTCATCGATACCTTCGGGACCGTAAACCTTTTTGTTCCCGTTGACACCGAATTTGAATGGGTTGGAAATGAATGACGGAAGGCCGACGGTATGATCTTCATGTAGGTGTGTTAAGAACATGTATTTCAAATTCGTAAGCTTGAAAATTGACGGAAGATCAATAGCGCTCTGAGATAAGGTGGCTTTTCCCAATGCTCTCCACCATCCCTCGCCGCAGTCTACAAAATACGGATAGTCATTGACGATTACAGCCATCGCAGGCCCAAAACGGAATGGGTTTGGCATTGGATCACCGCTTCCCAGTATGAGTACTTTGGATGGCTTGTCGTCAGGAGACCGGTCTAGTGGTCCTCGATTCTCAAATATGGGCCAGTTACTGGCGGCCGTGAATGGCGTTTTCCAGTTTTCGGGCTTAACAAAAGGAACGTTCATGTCGTTCCTTTCAGTAGTCGCGGCGCCTTTTTTCAAGTTCTCATCATAAGTCGCTGCTGAGGCAACTCCAGCACCTACAAAAAGAGCAACCGTTAATAACGTGATTTTCATTGTTCTCTTTCTCCTATAAAGGTTTTCTTTTATGGCTAACATATTAATCTTTCTTAAATAAATTAGGTCTAACTTCTTTCCAGCCCTGATCTAATAATAATTTTTTAAGCTCTTGTATAAATCTTTTACGAAGACTCTGGTAAGTTTGCTTGTATAATAAATATGAGGGGATTATTTCCCCAATTAATACACGAAAACTAGCTTCACTTATCGATTTCAATCTTTCATCTTGTTCTTTATTTATAATAAACTTCATTTATGCATTAATTATTTGTCTAACTTAATTAAGTTATAATCCACAATAAAATGTTTGTACCACAAATAACAATCTAAAATATATAGGACAAAGTCTCTTTTTTCATAGGACTTTGGCTCATACTTTTGTAGGTGATATCCTATATATGGTGGAAGTTTAGGAAGAAAAAGATAAAACGGAGATTGTTTGAGAGGATTAAAGCCTCAAA
>JAZGCJ010000315.1:0-2348 GCA_036476895.1 Thermodesulfobacteriota bacterium | reverse complement strand
TCTAAACCTAAGATTATTTCGTAAAAATATAAATCTTACATTAAATAAAGAATAAAAAAAATTAAAATGCTATTCTTTTAATCTAAAAAATATACACTAGATATTCATATTTATGTAAGTCTTTTACTGTTTTTATATCAATATTTTTGATTAGTTCGATATAAACCATAAATAAAACCTTTTTTTAATATTCTTCATTTGATAGCTTAAACAATTTATATTTTATCAACTAAGGTGTGGAATAAAATGTTGAAAAAAGACTGGGAATTGCATCATGTTTGTCTCGTTGTTAGGGACTGGAATGATGCCCTACATTATTATCAAAATACAAGAATGGGGGTGAGCGTAGGTCCTCAAGTAATGGGTTTGGATTACCAGAAGAACCCCCCATATTGGGAGGAGGGTGAAATCCCCAAGTTCTACCGTAATAATAAAGTTTCAAGGGTAAATGGTGGCACCGGACCGGGAAAACCTATGAAGGTAGAATCCGAACAAAGAAGAAAAGAGCTATATAAATTTATTGATAAAGATTGCCAAGTTGGGGATCTACTACTTGAAATTGGGCAATCTAGTGATATCCCATTTGAGGGTATTACCCACCTATGTTTCAACGTCCCAGATATCAACGCAGAGACAGATAATCTGCTTGAAAAAGGTTGCGAGGAAATGTTGAGTTTCACCCAAGGTGATATTATTATGGAAAATCACCTTGACACTCGCAAGTATGGTAACGTGGACATATCATTCAGACCTCCTCTACGCAAGTATGAAAAAGCATGGATGGATCACAATCGTTCGCATCCAAATCTAAAAGATTGGAAATTCCAAAGAATTGGCATTGGTGTAAGGGATCTTGATAAAGCGGTTGAGTACTGGAAGATGTTAGACATTATCGATTTTCAAAACGAAACTGAACTTGATAGCAACTTTCTTGACCCAATCAACGTGTCTAGTGAAACTATGGAATTAAATTTCAAGACAAGAGCAAGGATTGGTCATGTAGGTCCAGTGGCTTTTGAATTCATTCAACCCCTTGAAGGAATTTCAATCTATCAGGAATCTCTAGACAGTAGGGGTGAAGGTGTCGCTGAAATGACCTTTACAGTAACTGATCTGGAGAAAGAAGCTGCAATCATGATATATCGAGGCATGCCCGTAGTACTTAGTGGTAAACCAAAGAACGATCCTGCCTTTGCTTGCTTTGATGCTCGTGAAAATAACGGTAACATATTGGTAAAATTAACTCAAAGGGACTAGCTGCATTATCTAAAAATACCCAACTAAGATTTATTTGCTAAAGAGAAAGGATTAGATGTTAACACTATATTATTCTACTTTGGAGTAAGATGGTCAGCTGAAGGCGGATATAATTTCTTCTTGAATTTGCTCGAACAGTTTTGGTTTGGATGGAACGCTACCAAATATGATTTCTTCAGCACCAGCATCGATATATTGCTGAACTTGGTCAATTATAAATGGTATCGTACCATATAATACCCATTCACCTCGACCTTTACGGAGTTGGGTAGCTTTCTTCTCATCGTTTTCAATTCGTAAAGGAATCACCATTGTTTTTTTGATTTCAGAAGTATCGCGACCAAACTCTTCACAATGACGCTCAATCACTTCCATTTTATGCTTAAATATTTCGGGAGATCCAGGGTGACCAAAATCAATATTCGCAATGTCACCGAATCTGACGAGAGTGCGTAGTGTCCTTTTCTCCCCATTTCCACCAACCATAATTGGAAGGTGTGGTTTCTGTGTGCAGGCTGGGGAAAAATAAGCTTTATCAAGCTTGTAATAACGCCCGTTGTAGTCTATAGGTCCTTCTGCTGTAAATAATATCTTGATCAACTCAACTGCCTCCTCTAGACGATCACATCTTTCCTTGATGCTCGGAAACTCCCAGCCAAAAGCTTCATGTTCCTGTTGGAACCAAGCCGCACCAATACCAAGAATAAATCGACCATTAGAGATTTGGTCTACAGTGGAAGCCATTTTAGCAAGTAATGCCGGATTACGATAAGTATTCCCTGTTACAAGTATACCTAATCGTAATCGCTCTGTGACAGCAGCAGTAGCGGTGATCATAGACCAACTTTCCAAAGCAGCTCCAGATTCCAGACCTGCCCCTGGAACTGGTGGTAGGAAATGATCTGAGAACCATAGACTGTGCCAAGGTCCTGCTTCAATAAACTTAATCGTTGAAAGCGACTCTTCCCATGTGGTAAAATAATTAACTAATTGTGCCCCAAATTGCATACATATTCCTCTTTAATATCTAATTGGTTCTTATTAAAATTATAAAATGAAATGTTAAGTTGATTATTAAATTTATCATAAGA
>JAZGCJ010000314.1:0-15058 GCA_036476895.1 Thermodesulfobacteriota bacterium | reverse complement strand
TTGAGTAGCTTATAGTCTATACTATCAACCAAAGCTTTCCAGCTGGCCTCCACTATATTTTCAGAAACCCCTACCGTACTCCAGTCTGTCTCACCATCTCCGGATTCTATAAGCACCCTTACCTTTGCATCGGTACCGTGCCTTGTGGATACTACTCTCACTCTATAATCTTTTAGTCTTACATTTTTCAAACTTGGGTAGAATTTTTCAAGAGCTTTTCTAAATGCGTTGTCAAGTGCATGAACAGGTCCATTTCCGGTTGATGCTGTTTGTTCTGTTACACCGTCGACCTCAACTATGATTGTTGCTTCGGTGAGCGCATCTTCATCATCTTTTCTTTTTTCAGTGATTGTTCTTGCACCCCTGAGGTGAAATGGTTTCTTGTATTCACCCAATTCTTTTCTTATCAATAACTCGAAAGACGCATCCGCCCCTTCAAACTCATATCCGTCGTTTTCCAATTTTTTCAGGGCCATTAATATTTCGTTTATTCTCTCGTCTTTGGGATCCAGTTCTATACCTAATTCCTTTGCTTTGTATAATATGTTACTTCGACCTGATAAGTCGGAAACGAGAACCCTTCGCCTGTTTCCAATAGTTTCTGGAGCGAGATGTTCATAAGTATCAGGATTTTTCATCACCGCGCTTACGTGTAATCCGCCCTTATGTGCGAATGCACTTTCACCAATGAATGGGTGATTTTTCAATGGTGGTAAATTAGTGAGCTCATGAATGAAATGTGAAACTTCGTACAGTTTTTTTATTTCATTTTCCGATATACAATCAATCCCCAGCTTAAATTTGATATTTGGAATTATTGAAGACAAATTTGCATTTCCACATCTTTCTCCATATCCGTTCATTGTTCCCTGTACTTGATTAACACCTTGCTTCACCGCATAAAGGGTGTTCGCAACACCCACCTCTCCGTCGTTGTGAGTATGAATGCCGAGCTGTGGATCGTCCAGCTTCTTGTTTACCTCGCTTACAATATCTTCAACTTCCCAAGGCATGGAACCGCCGTTTGTGTCACACAAAACAACTATATCGGCACCGGCTTCTAAGGCAGTCTGAATAGCTCTTAAGGTGTATTCATTATTATTTTTGTAACCGTCGAAGAAGTGTTCAGCATCAAAGAATACTTCATCAACTCTATCCTTCAGATACGAGATGCTATCATTGATGATCTCAAGATTTTGTTCAAGTGAGATTCTAAGAACTTCAGTCACATGAAAATCCCAGCTCTTTCCAACGATCGTAACAACTGGGGTTTCAGCTTTAAGGAGTGCTTGAACACTCGAGTCGTTGTCGCACGTTTTTTTCGCACGTCGAGTACTTCCAAATGCGGCTATCCTTGATTTAGATAAATTCAGCCTTTTTGCTTCTTCGAAAAACCCCTCGTCTCTATCGTTTGATCCAGGCCAACCTCCTTCAATATAGTGAACGCCCAATTCGTTTAGTTTATTGGCAATGCGTATCTTGTCATGTATAGAAAAAGATATATTCTCCCCCTGTGTTCCATCTCGAAGTGTGACGTCGTATATCTTGACCACTCTATTTTGCATTAATTTCTCCTAACTCGAATGCGGTATGAAGCGATCTGACCGCTAGCTCAGTATACTTTTCTTCTATAACGCAGGATATTTTTATCTCCGATGTACTTATCATCATAATATTAATACCCTCATTAGCAAGTGTTGAAAACATTTTAGAAGCTATACCGGAATGAGTCTTCATTCCAATACCAATAATCGACACTTTTGAAATGTTGTTGTCCGATATTACACTCTTGGCATTTAGTTTGCCGGCTACCCTCTCGGTTATCTTTAATGCCTTTTTAAATTCTGTTCTTGGAACTGTGAAAGTCATGTCGGTGTGCCCTTTTTTACCGACGTTTTGAACGATCATGTCAATGAACATCCCCTTATCACTTAATGGAGTGAATATATCGGATGCTATGCCGGGGCTGTCCGGTACCTCAGTTATTGTTATTTTTGCCTGATTCTTATCAAATGTAACACCTGATATGAGCATCTTCTCCATATCTTTCATAGCTTCTTCCTCCTCTACAACCCATGTGCCAGTTGCGTCTGAACTTGATGTTGGAAGTACGTGGAGTCTGACACCGTATTTTTTTGCAAATTCCACCGACCTTGCCTGTAGTATCTTTGATCCCAGACTGGCCATCTCCAGCATCTCGTCGTATGAAATCTTATTTAGTTTCTTGGCATCATTACATATAACTGGGTCAGTAGTATAAATACCGTCAACATCGTCTTTGTACAATTCGCATGAATCTGCATTCAAAACGGCGGCTAGGGCAACTGCGGTTAAATCCGAACCACCTCTTCCCAGTGTAGTCACATTTCCATCATCATCAACGCCTTGAAATCCTGCAACTATGGCAATACTTCCCTCTTTCAATGCGGAATCCATCTTCGAATTGTCTATTTTTAAGATCCTCGCATTTGAGTGCGACTTGTCCGTTATTATTCTCACCTGGTGTCCCTGGAATGATACTGCCTTGTGTCCAAGTGATTTGATACACATGGCAAGCAAACCGGACGATATCTGTTCTCCGCTTGAGGTTATAACATCCAGTTCTCTTTCATCCGGAGGGTTCATTACAGTTTTAGACAGCTCGATTAATCTGTTGGTTTCCCCGGCCATGGCGGAAACAACTGCCAGAACATTTCTTCCCCTTTTCTTTGTATTAACAATGTGTCTTGCAACAGATTTTATTTTATCTATGTCTGAAACGCTTGTTCCACCATATTTTTGAACAACAAGATCCATTTATCGCTTCCCTCTATAATTAACTTTCTAATTTTTTCTGAGTCAGAAAATCCATCGTTATAATAAGATATACTAATTTTTAAACTATAAACGGGTAATATTTCCTCAATTTTATCGGCCCATTCTACAACCGATATTCCATCGCCATAGAAAAAGTCTTTATAACCAATATTTTCAAGCTCCTCTATTTTAGAGATACGATACAGGTCAAAATGGCAAAGAGGAATATTGCCATCATAAATACTCATAATAGTGAATGTTGGGCTATTGGGTTCTTCGTCAGTATTTAACCCCTTTGCAATTCCCTTTACCAACACGGTTTTCCCTGCACCTAAATCCCCGATTAAGGCAATTATATTACCGGGTTCAAGTAAACTTCCAATAATCTCTCCCATTTTATAAGTATCGTTTTCACATGTGGATATATGCTCAAATATCATTTGTGTTACTAGGTGATGGATTTAATTCAATTTGTTGAAGTAATTTATCCCGAATTTGGAGAAGTTTTGTAACGTCTTTGGAATTTTGTTAGCCAGCTCGCTTGCTAGTATACCAGGTGAGCCGATTTCCTCTGTTAATATGTCACCCGCTAGCCCATGTATAAATACACTTAATATGGCTGCGTCATCGGGTTTATATCCTTGGGCGAGAAAACCTCCAATTACACCCGTTAGCACATCTCCAGTTCCACCGGTAGCCATTGCGGGATTGCCGGTTGGATTAATATATAGTTTGCCGTCCGGAGTTGATACCAACGATCTTGAACCTTTGAGTACAAGATATGTATTATATTTTTTTGAGAATTGAGTGGCAACCTCTATTCTGTTGGCCTGTACAAATCCGATGTCTTTACCTATTAACCTTGCCATTTCTCCCGGGTGGGGGGTCAGGACAATTGGGGCCTTTAATTTTTTTAACAAGCTTAGATTATTTGCTAATAACGTTATACCATCTGCATCAACAACTGTAGGCAAGTTTGAGTTTTCCAGTATTTTATAAAGAAATTCACGGGTCTCTTTTGTTGTTGATATGCCAGGACCAACTGCAAGAGCAGTTTTTTTGTTCCTAATGATTCCCATAGCTGGTTTGACGGATTCTTTGCCGAATGTGTGATTTGATGTTTCCGGTATTGGTTCAGTCATTGATTCCGTTGTTTTTATTTCCATAGTTGGGTTAATGCTTTCGGGAACCCCGATTGTTACCAGTCCCACACCAGATCGCAGAGCGCCCAAAGAGGCCAGGTAAGCAGCACCGGATTTGCCCGTCGAACCTGCCAAGACAAATAAATGTCCATATGTGCCCTTATGCGTATCTGAATTTCGCTTGTGAATGAGCTTCCCGACCAGGTTAAAATCTGAGAAATGATAGGGAATATCATTTTCTAAATTCTTTGGGGTTGTAATATCCACTACATATACTTTTCCACAGTAATCAATTCCAGGGTGTATACACATTCCAAGTTTAGGTAAAACGTATGTTGCCGTAATGTTTGCTTTAATGGTGGATCCAAGACTTGATCCGGTGTTAGCGTCGAGGCCGGAGGGCAAATCTACAGAAATTACGGGTATGTCATTTGAATTTATGTAATTAATCACCTTTTTATAAAATCCTTGTACCTCTCTGTCCAAACCGGTACCGAATATGGCATCAACAATTAAATCTGCTTGGGGAATATTTCTGAGGGTATTTTTTAGCTCGGTTATATTGCCACCTGTCTTTTTAAGGATTTTATAGTTTGTTAAAGAATCACCTTTTAACTTGATTGGGTTTGTGAGCAGGCAGGTATTTACATCTAGACCTCTATTCATTAGATGTCTTGCTATAACAAAACCATCACCACCGTTATTACCAATACCTGCAAATATAGATATATTCTTAGACTCCGGAAATTCTTGTACTATAATATCTGCTGTCACTTTCCCTGCATTTTCCATAAGCACTATTTCCGGGATGCCATATCTGTTGATGGTAATAGAATCGATACTTCTGACTATCTCTCTTGTGGCTACTTTCATATAGCTTAAGATTTCTTAGATTTACAATTAATTATATACTAATACATTTATACAATTTTTAATTATAAATAAAATTTTAATATTCCTGTTCTAATGTTATAGAAAATTCTTTAACTATATAGAAAGAATATTGAATATGATAAATTCCTTTCCCCTGCTGGGAGAGAACTAATCTATTGAATAGAGAGAATAGGACTGTACCAGTTAAGGTATAGATACTATCTAAAATTAATTATCATAGATGAAAGACTACTGATATGGTGAGGGGGGAGTCTAATATTTAATTGGGTCTATTTCGCCATACCGGCGTATCCCACTGATCTTGTATCACCGAAGGTTTTAATAAGTGTGTCTAGAAACTCATCCATATGATCTTCGCAAAAATGATAAACCAGGTTGGCCCGAGAACCCATGCCTCCAACTTGAACCATCTCGTAATGTTTGCTGCATAGATCCATTCCACACAATGCGCAGGCCTTTATTGCCTGTCTTTCACCTTCATTATCACATATGTTTCCTCTTTCATCTACATAATCACATTGGTAAATTTCAACTTCGATTGTCTTTTTAGACATCAATAACCTCCTACACAATAATAATAAAAATTAAACAAAATTTAGCAAATTAAGTCAAATCTAAATTTAATATTTTTAAAAGTTCTTGAATATATTGTGATCATATGTGTATAATTTCTGCTCATGATTCATGCATCTCAAGTATTCAATGCCACGCTAAAACATTATTATACCAAGTTTACCGGTAGACCCATGCTGGTTAATTTAGAAATAACCAAGCTGTGTAATGCAAAATGTGATTTCTGTGACTACTGGCAGACCAGGCACGAGGAAAGGATTACCGATTACAGGCCGGTCATTAGGAAGATTAACCCGCTTGTTACCATGATTACTGGCGGGGAACCGATGATCAGAAAAGACCTGCCCGACATTGTAAGGCAGATCAAGGAATGCTCAATATTCATTTTCACCTCAATGGTTACCAAGGGCGATCTATTGACCGTGGATAAAGCCGGTGAATTATTTGATGCGGGTATAGACCAAATAGCTATATCACTTGATTTCCCAGGAGAGCAGCATGATGTATACAGAGGTTTGCCAGGATTATGGAAGCATCTGTCTAATTTATTGCCCGAATTGGGCGAAACATTTCCAAACAAGAGTATAGTCTTAAACACAATTATTATGGAAGACAACCTGTATCAAATAGTCGATATTGCAAATTTGGCAAGAGAGTGGGGTATTAATATCTCTTTTAGCTCATACTGCGTTATGAAAACGAACAATGATGATCATTTCATCAAAGAAAAAGAATTGAGCAGAGTAAAGGACCTTGTCGACGAATTGATAGTTTTAAGAAGACAGTGGAAGGGCACAATTCTATCCACCGAGTATTATTTGAAGGAAATACCAAATTATTTTGAGGGGGGGGGTGTTCCAGATTGTTTAGCCGGATTAAGCCACATACAGGTAACGCCCAGCGGGCATATTAAACGCTGCTCCGAAATGCCGGTTACGGTTCACTATAGTGAATACCATCCAAAGTTGTATGATAAAACTGAATGTACCTCCTGTTGGTATAGCTGCAGGGGTGAAACTCAAAGCCCGGCTAATATCAGAAGGGGTTTAGAGTATTTGGGCGTTTGGATATAGTTTTTAATTATCTAGATTAAATCCTCCCCGCCATCTACTTTTATTACATTTCCGGTTAACCAGCGTGTTTCATCGACGGATAGTGCCAAGATGGCTTTAGCCACATCGTCAGTGGATGTGAGTCTCCCTGAAGGGTTAACTTCCAGGGCATGTTTTACAATATCCTCGTTTCCAGGAATTTTCTTGAGAGCTGGTGTCTCGGTAACGCCGGCTTGAATTGCATTCGCCGTGATTTTATAAGATGCTAACTCTACCGCTAACTGCCTTATATGTGATTCCAGGGCTGCCTTTGATGCGGAAACAGGCCCATAAGTTGGCCAGACCCTGTGCCCTCCGGCACTTGTTAAGGCAAACACCCTTCCACCATCTATCATTAATTTCCTGTTGACCAGCTCTTGTGTCCAGTAAACAAGGCTGTGCGCCATAACGTCCAGTGTCATATCCATGTTCTTATCTGTAACCATATTTGTAGGTGATATGTAAGGTTTTAGTGTGCCGAATGCAAGCGAATGAAGAAGCACTTTTATTCCCGAAGGGTTGTTGTCCTCGTTGAGTAGATCTTGCACTTTATCCAATGTTTCACTTCTCTTCTCTTGGTCCGATGCATTTATATTGAAAAACTGTGCTTTGCTCCCCGCATTCTTAATCTTATCTGTTATTTCTTCTACCTTGGGCATAGTCGATCTTCTGTCGAGATGAATGCCTATAATGTTCATCCCTGCATTTGCGAGTTCGATACTAACGGCTTCGCCAAATCCGCTTGATGCCCCTAAGATTAATGCCCATTTATTCTTCAAACTATTATTCATAGACAAGTTAATTAATCCTCCTTCGATATTAATATAATAGAATTAACTATGTTCATTCTATTTTAATTAAAGTTTCTAGTTTTGACTAATTATCAGGTTTAATTATTTTGTGCTATATTAGTAAAAATGAATGATAAATACAAATTCTCTGTTCTTGATTCGAATCTTGGAAAGATATATACAGTTGCATCTAAAAATGGCTTGTCAAAGATATTAATAGGTGAAAGTTGCTTTAAAAGCTTTATTAGTGATAACGTGTGTGTAAAGGCTGAAAATGATGGTTTCATTGATTCCATTATGACTGAATTAAAAGAATATTTAAATGGATTTAGAAAGAACTTTAGCTCATATATAGATGTTACTTTCGGGACTAAATTCCAAAGGATTGTTTGGGATGAAATTTTAAAAATTCCATTTGGAGAAGTAATTACATATAAAGAAATTGCACAGTCGATAGGCCAACCCAAAGCTGCCAGGGCAGTTGGCAATGCGGTTGGTTCAAACCCAATACCGATAGTGATTCCTTGCCACAGGGTTGTGGGTAGTAGCGGGTTGGGTGGTTACTCTCTCGGTGTGGATATCAAAAGAAAGCTCCTATCTCTGGAAGGGATCAACAACTAAGTGAAAACGTGGCTTGTGAAGTTTCTGTCCACACTTGGTTTTGTTGGCTATTCCCCATTAGCTCCCGGAACTGTAGGTACATTACTCTCAATTATTCCCTATTTTTTTCTGAGTAAGCTCGACCCGGTTTATTACATTCTCTCCGTTATATTAATAATAATTTTATCGATCATTGTTTCTTCATTTTCAATCGAGATATTTGAATCACAAGATCCTAAACAGGTAGTAGCTGATGAGTTATGCGGATACCTTGTTACTATGTTTTTGGTTAGTCCTAGTTTATTGAATATATTACTGGGGTTTGTTCTATTCAGGTTTTTTGATATTATTAAACCTCTGCCAATAAGAAAGATTGAGCAATTGCCTGGAGGGTTTGGAATTGTGCTGGATGATGTCGCAGCTGGAATATATTCATGTATAGTGATCCATATAATATTAAGTTTCATTTAAATATTGGTTTAATTGGACGGATCAAAATATTATGAGAATTGGAATTGTCACAACCGGTGATGAGATAATCACTGGCATAACGGCTGATAAAAACTTCAATTGGGCCTCCGGTGTATTGGCAGAAAATGGATTTGATGTTACCTTGCAAATAAGCGTAGGAGATAATATTCAAGAGATTATAGAAGCGTTCGGTTTTTGTATGAAAAAATGCGATGCTGTAATCATTTCGGGCGGTCTGGGACCTACCCCGGATGACCTAACATCAGAAGCCGCATCTATGTTTTTTGGCACAAAACTTCAGATTAATGAGCTTGCTCTTAAGATGGTTGAGAACAGGTTTACTCACAGGGGCAGAGAAATGAAGGAAATACATAACAAACAAGCCCTACTGCCCGTTGGTTCAGAAGTTATGGAGAATAAGTGCGGTACCGCACCTGGTTTTTATTTCGACAATGAGGGAACGATCTTTTTCTTTTTACCAGGTGTGCCTAAAGAGTATAAGGAGATGCTTCTTGATTCCGTACTCCCACATTTAAAGAAAAGGTTCGAGAGGAGCAAGATTTTTGGCACAAGAGTGGTAAAAACCTTTGGACTCAAGGAATCAGAGGTAACTGAAAAGCTTGAAAGTATTAATTTCGAGGATATAAATATTGGCTATCGCGCTACTTACCCGGAGGTACATATCAGACTTTCTACTTATGCCGGTACAAAACGGCTGCTGGATAAAAAACTAACTGAAGCTGTAGGTAGGGTCAGAGAATTTGTAGGGGATTACGTATTTTCCACAAGCGATGAGACTATGGAAGAGGTGGTGGGAAAGTTATTAAGGGACAGGAATCAAACAATCTCCACCGCTGAATCCTGCACAGGCGGTTTGCTTTCAAACAGGATTACAAATGTGCCGGGAAGTTCGGACTACTTCTTGAGGGGATATGTTACCTATAGCAATGAGGCAAAGATAGAGGATCTTGGGGTAGATAAAAAGTTGATTGATAAATTTGGTGCTGTCAGTACCGAGGTGGTCGAGCAAATGGCGAAAGGGGCCAGAGAGCGTTCCGGTTCTTCAATAGGGATAGGAATTTCCGGCATTGCGGGACCTGGGGGCGGAACTGTGGAAAAGCCGGTTGGTACCGTTTATATAGGGCTCAGCCATGAAAGCGGGAGAATATTTTCACAGAGATTCAACTTTTATGGAAACCGGGAAGAAATCAAGATTATAACCTCCGAAAGCACCCTTGACATCATTATGAGATTTTTAAATATCAATGTATAATTACATAGATTTACAATGACAAAAGAACCGAATAAAGAAGGATCTGACCAAAGAGAGAAGGCCATAGAACTGGCCATTTCTTCAATTGAAAAACAGTTTGGCAAAGGTGCGATAATGCGCCTTGGATCAGAAGCACCCATACCCGATATAGCCGTAATACCCACCGGTTCAATCGGTTTAGATATTGCGCTGGGCGTTGGAGGCCTTCCAAGGGGAAGAATCGTAGAAGTTTATGGACCCGAAGCCTCTGGGAAAACAACCATTGCTTTATCCGTTATCGCACAAGCTCAAAAAAGGGGCGGGATTTGCGCATTTGTAGATGCTGAGCATGCACTTGATCCTCATTATGCCAAGAGGCTGGGGGTTAAGATCGATGATTTATTGATATCACAGCCGGATTTTGGAGAGCAGGCACTGGAGATAATTGACACATTGATAAGAAGTGGAGCAATTGATTTAATAGCGCTTGATTCGGTCGCGGCACTTACCCCCAGAGCAGAGATCGAGGGTGAAATGGGTGATTCTCACGTCGGCTTGCAGGCCAGGTTGATGTCTCAAGCGCTCAGAAAGATAACTGCCACAGTTAGCAAGTCGAAAACCATTGTTATTTTTGTCAATCAAACAAGAATGAAAATAGGGTTACCTGCATACATGAATCCGGAGACTACTACCGGGGGGACTGCACTTAGATTTTATTCCACAATAAGGATTGATATAAGGAGAATTGGCTCAATCAAGGATGGGGAACAGATTACTGGTAACAGGACAAGAGTCAGGGTTGTTAAAAACAAGGTTGCACCTCCGTTTAGGGACGCCGAGTTCGATATTCTTTTTGGCACGGGAATCTCCCAAATGGGTGAATTGATTGATATAGGATCGAAATTAAAGGTTGTGGATAGGAGCGGTACTTGGTTTTCATACAATGATGAAAGGTTGGGGCAGGGCAGAGAGAATTCTAGACTTTTTTTACATAATAATCCGGAAATTGCCAATAAGATAAAAAAGGATATATATTTAAATATAGGATTAATAAGAGAAAAAAAGACAGAGGGGGAAAAATGACTAGTATAAAAATCAATGATATTTTAAAAGCTGCTTTAAAAGTAGGGGCTTCGGATATCCACCTTAAGGTTGGGAGATCGCCTTTATTAAGGATAAACGGTAAGTTGACCGCTGTTAAAGATGCTCCGAAATTGTCAGAGGAAGATGTGAGGGGAATAGCCCTGTCAATGATGAATGATGCTCAGAAGAAAAAATATGAAAACTCCTTTGAAATGGACCTTGCATACAGCATCTCTGGTCTTTCCAGGTTCAGAATAAACGTATTTCAGCAGCGCGGAACACAGGCTATAGCTATAAGGGCAATACCATTTGATATATTGTCATTTGAAAAATTAAATTTACCACCCATATTAGAAAAGATTGCAAATGAAGAAAGAGGTTTAGTAATTTGTACGGGAACTACCGGTAGTGGTAAATCCACAACGCTTGCATCGATGGTTGATTATATCAATAAGAGAAAAGCAAGACATATTATGACCATAGAGGATCCGCTTGAATATACTCACATGGACAGAAAGAGCTATATAAATCAGCGCGAAATAGGCATTGATACTGAATCCTTTTCAAATGCCCTGAGGGCTGCTTTAAGGGAAGACCCCGATATTATACTGGTTGGTGAAATGAGAGATCTCGAATCTGTCGAAATGTGTTTAGCAGCTGCAGAGACCGGCCATTTGGTATTAACAACCCTACACACACTGGATGCTCAGGAAACGATAAATAGGTTGCTGGCGGTGTTCCCAGTCCATCAGCAGAATCAGATAAGATATCAGTTGTCTCAGGTTTTAAAAGCGATAGTTTCCCAGAGGCTATTACTCCAGGCTGATGGACACAGTCGGGTTCCGGCAGTAGAGGTATTACTTGCCACATCGAGGATAAAAGACCTGATATCCGATCCTATTAAAACCAAGGAAATAACAATGGCAATTGAAGAGGGAAACCTGCATTACGAAATGCAAACCTTCGATCAATGCCTATACAATCTGCATATGAAAAAACTTATAACATATGAAGAGGCTATGAGGCAGGCAACTAATAAGGATGATTTGGCACTTAGAATACAAGGAGTAACTTCTGGTTCGGCTTCTCTTAGCAGAATGGAAAACTTCTCACAACAGCAGCAATAGTTAAGTGCCTAACCGTTATTCCCCTAATTTACTATAAATAATGAGGCTACTGGCATTAGAGACTTCTTCATATTCCGGAAGTGTAGCAGTAATTGAAGATGACAAAGTACTTTGTGAATTTTCAATAAATATTGGTCCCTATCATTCTGAAAAGCTTATCCCGTCAATCAACTGGGTTCTCACTCAGGTTGGATTAAACTGTAAGGATATAGAGGGTGTTTCAATATCAATTGGCCCTGGTTCATTTACTTCGCTTCGAATTGGTCTTTCAACAGCGAAGGGCATATCATTTTCTAGAGACCTGCCGATAGTGGGTGTTAGTTCCTTGGAGATACTGGCTATGAATTCTCTTCTCACATCGGAACAGATATGTCCAGTAATTGATGCCAAAAGTAAAAACATATTTGCAGCTTTGTATAAATCAGATTATATTAATTTAGTTAATTTGAGGCAGGAATGTATCATATCTATTGCCGGTTTAAAGTCGTTAGTTAAGGGAAAAACGATGTTTCTCGGTGATGGTGCATTAATATACAGGAACGAAATTTCAAGTATCTGCGGTGATTTTGCAGTTTTTGCGCCAAGTGATTTCAATGTTCCGAGAGCATCTAATTGTGGGTTGTTGGGTGTACGAAAGATTGAAAAAGGCGAATTTGATTCTTTGGAATCCATAGTTCCAAATTATTTGAGAAAATCAAACGTAGGTATTTAAAGGTTTAGGAGAGTATATATGAGCGATTCCGAAATAATTGAAAAATTATTAGATGGAGACGATGACTTTAAAAAAATTTATAACGAACATAGAGAATTAGATGAAAAGATTAAAGAACTGGAAAATAAAGAATCTTCAGCATACGATGATGTTGCTGAAGTTAGAACTTTAAAGAAAATTAAGTTAAGGCTCAAGGACAAAATAGAAGAAAAGATTAGAAACTCTAGATAGGTTAAAGCAGAATTTCGGGGATAATTGAATGGCCAGAATGCTATGTGCCGAAATGTTTTTTAGAACTCTGATTGATCAAGGTGTTGATTGTGCAGAATTGGTGTATCCCATGATAGCTCCCGGCGGGACGATGAACGAAATGTTACTTCAACCTGTCGATGTAGCTTGATCATATAGATATCAAGCTGATCCATATATTAATTCTTAGATTACAAAAATGTCCCGTGGAGGTATGAAAAATAATTGAGATACACTTTATCTATACTGGTTGATAACGAATCTGGTGTCTTGTCCAGAATAGCAGGTTTATTCAGCGCCAGAGGTTTTAATATCGAGAGCCTTTGTGTAGCGGAGACGTTGGAACCGGATACCTCAAGAATAACTCTGGTTACTAGTGGCGATGAGTTTATCATACATCAGATTATCAAGAGGTTTAATAACATGGTTAATGTTATTGAGGTTGCCGATTTAACTAATGAAACCAGGGTTGAAAGAGAAATGATACTTGTTAGGATAGATGCGAGAATTGAAACAAGGGCTGAGATATTGAGAATAGCAGACATATTCCGGGCAAAGGTTGTAGATGTAGGAGTTAAGAGTTATACACTGGAACTTACGGGAGATTTGGATAAGATAACTGCTTTTATTGAGCTGCTTCAACCTATGGGTATTAAGGAAATTGCAAGAACCGGGACTGTTGCAATGACTAGGGAGGTTAAACCAAAACCAAGGAGAGAAAAGCTATGAAGGTTTATTACGACAAGGACATGAAATCGAATAAATTAAAAAAAAGGAAAGTAGCAATTATTGGATACGGTAGTCAGGGACATGCTCACGCTCAAAATCTTAGGGACAATGGGATAGATGTGGTTGTAGGTCTTAGAAAGGGAAGCGGCAGTTGGGAAAAGGCAAAGCAGGCAGATTTTAAGGTTCTCGAGGTTGAAGATGCAGCAAAATGGGCAGACATTGTTATGATGTTGGCCCCGGATACCAGCCAGCCAGCCATATATTTCGAAAGTGTATCAGATAATTTACATGAGGGGGAGGCTATCGCCTTCAGTCATGGATTTAATATTCACTATGGACAGATTGTTCCTCCGCGTAACGTGGATGTTATTATGGTTGCTCCTAAGGCTCCAGGCCATACGGTAAGAGGGCAGTTCGTCGATGGTGGAGGTGTGCCTACATTAATAGCAGTTTATCAAGATGCAACGGGAGAGGCAAAGGATATAGCTCTCTCTTATGCGGTATCAATAGGTGGAGGAAGGGCAGGGATAATTGAAACTACTTTTAAGGATGAGACTGAAACTGACCTTTTTGGCGAGCAGTCGGTGCTCTGCGGGGGATTGACCGCCTTGATACAGGCAGGTTTTGAAACCCTGGTTGAGGCCGGATACGCACCGGAAATGGCATATTTTGAATGTTGCCATGAGGTGAAATTGATTGTTGATTTGATTTATGAAGGCGGGATATCCAATATGCGCTATTCAATTAGCGAGACCGCCAAATATGGCGATATAACAAGAGGCCCGAGGATAATAAATCAAACTACTAAAACAGAGATGAAAAAGATTTTGGATGCTATTCAGTCGGGAGAATTTGCCAGGGAATGGATCTTAGAAAACAAAGCTGGAAGGCCTGTATATAACGCACTTCTAAAAAAAGGTGAGGAGCATCCAATTGAAGAAGTTGGTAGCAATCTTAGGGGGATGATGAGTTCCTTATTTAAGAAAAAACTGGTGGATAAATCAAGAAACTAATGAATTTGTTAGAAGCAAAGATAGCTTCTGAAGGGTTTAAAAGTATAATTCTATTTCTGGTTCTGGCTTGTGTTTTCTCATTGTTTAATCTAAAGCTGGTTTCTATTATATTTTTACTACTCAGCTTCTCTTTAATTTTCTTCTTCAGAGATCCCGAAAGGAAAATACCAGATGATCAAAGGACTTTGGTATCCCCTGCCGACGGAGAAGTAATTGTTGTAGAAAATTCCATGGAAGACAATTTCTTAAACCGTAAAATGACAAAGATAAGCATTTCTCTTTCCTTGTTTGATTGTCATATAAACAGGTTTCCAGTTGCAGGTAATGTTCTAAAAACACGCTATATTCCGGGTAAATTCAATATAGCAAATTTCCCCTGCTTTCTTTATTCTGATAGATTAAAAAGGTCATCCGATGAAAATGAGAAATTAGGTATGTTAATAGAGGATGAGAATAAGGATAATATAGTTTTGTATCAGATAGCCGGTTTTTTGGCCAGAAGGATAATATCCTATGCCCAGGCAGGATCTTATTT
>JAZGCJ010000313.1:0-4471 GCA_036476895.1 Thermodesulfobacteriota bacterium | reverse complement strand
GGTGTGACAGGTACTGTGGCAGACTGCGATGATGATAAAGCCGGTTATTGCGTTTCCTGGAATGGTGACGCTAACATTGGGAGCGCTTCGGTCGGTGATTTATTACTAACCGCTGATTTCGGTTGGGAAACTTCTATGACAAGTGCTCATAAGACAGGTAGGAGAGACTTTTCCATATTTGGTGATGGAGTTATCAGGTGTACTGTCTCTACTCTCGGAACTAACGACCCAGGTATATTCGATTCTACTAGAGATAACCCAGCTTGTGACTAAGTAATACCAGAAGAAAGATATATTTTAATATTTATGATTTAAAAGTTTAGAAGACAGGTGGTGGTAGATTTGTTACCACCACCTGTCTTTGTTATTAAAGTTCACTTATTTATTGGTTGTATAAAACACAAAAGGCAAGGGACGAATAGATGTGAAGTTTATACAACAATAAAGGGGTTACATTAATTGAGTTAATGATTGTAGCAGGGATAATTTCGATACTTCTGGCAATTGCAGTACCTAATCTACTGAGAACTAGAATCTCAGCAAATGAAACAATTGCAAGAAAAGCAATACAAACCCTCAGAGATGCTGAATATGAATATTTTGAGCAGGATCTCGACGATGATGGCAGAAGAGACTTTAAAAATAAATTGGCACTTTATCAGGAAGCCCTGGTACCTTAAGAAACCCGTTTGGTGCCGGTATCGAGGAAGATGCATTGATTGACAGTACATTTTCTCTGGCAATTGTTTCAGATGGATCGCCTGCAAGCACTGCAGATTGTATTGATCACAAGGCTGGATACTGCATAAGTTGGAGTTCTGATGTAGGCACAAACCCCCAGGACCTGATAGGCGATTTTGGTTGGAAGGCTTCAACAGTTAGCGTACAGTTGACGGGCAGAAGGGATTTTGCAGGGTTCGCGGATAAAGTTATTAAATGTACGGTAAGTACAGGTTCAAAGGGGGCACCTGGAGAGTTTGAAGCCAAAAGAAGCGATGATTCTGTGATTAGTAATTAGTAAAAATCCTTCAGCCTTAAAAAATTTATCATAAAGTTCTAAATTTTTTTCTGGTAATTTTTATAGTTTAATATTACATTTAATAGTTGATATTATCATAGAATCTACTGCCTCAGCTATGCTAACGGTTGATAATCTTGTAAAGGATTTTATATCTGGGTTCAAAAGAAAAAAGACAACAGTACTCAGAGGTGTTACCTTTTCAGTAAGTACCGGAGACATATTTGGTTTTATCGGGCCAAACGGTTCAGGTAAAACCACTACCTTTAAATGTGTTCTAGGTTTTATTCCCATTACAAGTGGGAAAATTCAGATATTTAACCGTCCCAATGACGATGTTGAATTAAAGAAAAAGATAGGATATTTGCCAGAAAATCCGTATTTCTATGATTACCTAACTGGTGAAGAACTTCTACGTTACATGGGTCAGCTCCATGGTATCGATAGCAAAACACTATCCATTAGAATTGATGATCTGCTCGAGAAAGTTAAGATGTCGCATGCAAGAGGAGTACAACTTCGAAAGTACTCTAAGGGAATGCTGCAAAGGGTTGGTTTGGCACAGGCTTTGATAAATGATCCCGAGTTCCTGATATTGGACGAGCCAATGAGTGGTCTGGATCCGATTGGCCAGAGAGAGATAAGGGAATTAATATTAGAACTCAAAAGTAAAGGAAAGACTATACTATTGAGTTCTCATATTCTGACAGACGTAGAATCCCTGTGCGATAGGGTGGGTGTAATTTTTAATGGAAGGATTGTTAAGGTGGGAGAACTCAAAGAGCTGTTTAGCGAAATACATACCGATTATGAAATGGTAATTAGAAACATAGATCAAAGCAGATTATCAGATTTTACAAATTTAGGGGTAAGTTTTGAAAAAAGAGCCGGGTTTCAGGTTATAAGATTCGATGAAGATTTAAAATCTAAGGTTGTGGACCTACTCCATAAATATCAAATAGAGATGATTTCTCTGACTCCTTTAAGAAAATCTCTTGAGGGTCTGTTTGAGGAACAGACAAAGAAAGAAGCAATTCTGGAAACGTGATTGGATATATATGAATAGGATATTGTCTGTAGCAAAAAATACATTTATTGAAGCAATAAGGGACAGGGTTTTATACAGTCTTGTTCTGTTTGCAGGTTTAATGATAATTAGTTCTTTACTCTTTGCCAGCATTTCCGCTGAACAGTACAACAAAATTGTAAAAGATCTGGGTCTTACTGCAATATCATTAATTGGTATAATGATCTCGATTTTTCTGGGGATGGGTCTGGTATATAAGGAAATTGATCGAAAAACGGTTTATAACATATTTTCTAAGCCTGTAAAAAGGTATGAGTTTATAATAGGAAAGTATTTAGGTCTTTCTTTTACCTTATTCGTCATAACCTTAGCAATGGCGTTTATACTATTTTTGGTAGTACTTTATATAGAGCTAAAGTATGGATCTTTTATAGAATATTACTATGGCGGTCATTATTTCCCTGAGTTTTTTAAAGCCGTTTATTTTGAATACCTGGAATTCCTTGTTGTTATTGGGATCGCACTTGTTTTTTCTTGCTTTACCTCACCGGTGTTAACGGTTCTATTTAGTTTTTTTCTGATTGCGATTGGCCGTTTTTCGAGTGATGTTAGATTGTTTGCAGAAGAAGTGGACCATCCTATTACGCGTTATTTTGCTGAGTTTGTCTACAGGGTCATACCTAATCTTGAGAAGTTTGATGTGAGAAGCGAAGCTGTTTATGGAGGTGTTGTGAGTCCAGAATTGATTTTATATACAACATCATATGCACTCGTTTATTCCGTAGTTCTTGTACTGCTATCAATTATAATTTTTGAAAAAAGAGAGTTTAATTAATCTATGATTGAGCAATTGGCTAAGAGGCCATTTATAGGCCTTTTGATAATCATTGTGTTAATTGTTTTAACAATTCCGTTTCAGAACAGAATAGATAAAATTAGAGGCAAGTTCAGGTCAGTAGAAGATACGTTGTATATGACTTCATCTTCTCTTAAGAGATTATCTCTGGGATATAAAGAGTTGTTTGCCGATATTTACTGGCTTCGAGCACTCCAGTATTTTGGAGGTTATGATAAAAAAATGTCAGAAAAGGATTCAGATCTAATGCTGCACTATTTCGACATAATCACAGATTTGGATCCCAAGTTCGTAAATGCATACAGATTTGGAGGATCCTTTCTAGCCGAACCATCTCCCCTTGGGTTTGGGGATATTGAAAAAGGTACGAAGCTGTTTGACAAGGGCAGGTTAAATAATCCTGATAATTTCAGATTGCCACTGGAAGAAGGTTTCTTATACTACCTTTACAGCGAAAATTATAAAAAGGCGAGTGATCTATTCAAAGAAGCATCTGAAAAACCCGGCCTGTCAGAATTTCGCAAATATTCTCTAAGAGGAATGGCCGCATCAGCACTGCAAAAAGGTGGAGATATCTATTTGTCCAGAAAGATATGGCAAAATATTTATGATAATGCGTATAGTGAGAGCAGAAAGAGATTTGCATTAATGAATCTTAACGAAATTAATACCACTATCATGGAAAAACAGTTGACTGAAGTTTTAAAAGATTATCTTGAAGAGAAAAACAGACTGCCCGAAGATGTTAATCAATTGGTAGTGGATGGATACTTAAGTAATATACCCAAGTCTCCAATCGGTGGTGAGTTTATTATAGCGAAGAAGATAGGTCAGGTAAAAAATAGTGAGCTTGCCGAACGCAGGCTTAATTTTTATGTTAGACAGCTTACAGTCAAAGCAATCAGATTCAAACGGTTTTATGATAAATATCCGGAGGATTTGGCTGAATTAAGAAATTTTATAGAAACCCAAACAACTTTGAAATTTCCTGAACACCCATTAGGAATTGAATACAAGTATGACCCGGAAACCGGAAGGGTTTCTACAGACCCGGTAAAAGTTAGATAATCTAATTATATTCTTTCAGATATTCTTCCACTTTCGATACCATCTTCTCCGACCCTATTATAACCGGGAGTCTCTGATGGAGTTTTTTTGGTTCTATATTCATAATTCTTTTTTTGCCATCTATTGCTTTCCCACCTGCTTGTTCTATGATAAAAGCCATAGGGTTGCCCTCGTAAAGCAGCCTTAACTTGCCATCTGGTGATTTCTTGGTTTGAGGGTAGAGGAAAATACCGCCTGTTATTAGGTTTCTGTGAATATCCGCAACCATGGATCCTACATACCTGGAAGTATAGGGCCTACCGGTTTTCTTATCATTTTCGACACAGTAATTCATGTATTCCTGAATTCCTTTTGGAAAGCCCTCTCTGTTACCATGGTTAATTGAAACGATCTTGCCCGATTCGGGTATCTTCATATTAGGGTTGGACAGACAAAATTCCCCGATGGACGGATCAAGTGTAAATCCGTTTACACCTTTTCCAGTTGTATATACCAACATTGT
>JAZGCJ010000312.1:0-2215 GCA_036476895.1 Thermodesulfobacteriota bacterium | reverse complement strand
CCCCAGCTTAAAACCGCACACTACACAATGAGCATCAATAGGGACCTCCCTCTTGGGTTCAGGGGGATCACAGACAACAACGCCCAGGTAGTCCTTACACTTCGGACAGGTGCGGTAGAGGTATTTGGTCATGGATGGAGGGATTCTCCTTCTCATCCATTGAGGTGTCAAGGGAGGATTTTAGTTTTTTTACTAGCAAATCAGAGTCAACCTAAGTAGCCTTGTAAAGGGAAACATTATAGAATCACCGTTACCGTCAGAGGGTTACGATCAAGGATATACTGAAGGAATACAAGAATTGCAGACCAGTATACTCAAAAATTAGGTTCTTAAATGGCAAACAAAGGGCTTGGCCTAAATTATTTTAAATCCTTTACTAAAAAACATGGATTATATTGCCTAAGTAAACAATATTTCGGTGTACATAAAGAGCTAATTTTTAAATGCACAAAAAGAGAACATAAACGGTTTACAAAAACAGGAAAAAACTTTCAGAGAAACCCCTTCTGTCCGCAATGCGAGAAAGACAGAATAAAGGAAAGGAAAAGCAGAATATTAAAAGACATTAAACTATTCTGCCAAAACAAAGGGGGGAGGTGTGTATCAGATAGGTTTCATGACTCAAAAACCAAATTAAACATATGGTGCGGAAAAGATGGCCATAAACCATGGGCTTCCACATGGCAACATTTAAAAGATAGAAATCACTGGTGTAAATTATGTTATCAAGCTGAAAAAAGGGACGAGTCTTTTGAATATTGCTTAAAAATTATCAAGGGCAAAGGAGGAATATGCTTATCTAATTCATATGATAGAAATAATTGCCTCCTAGTAAAATGCCACAATAAGTTGCACGAACCCTGGAAGACAGATAGAAATCGACTCCATTCTGGAAGATGGTGCCCCGAATGTGCTGGTGTTAAAACCGCCTCAAGATCAATACTCATGAAGCTAATTAAGGGGAAGGGTGGGAAGGTAATTGATTTGACAAATCCAAATAACAGAGAAGCTATTATATTGAAATGCAGATTTGACCACACGTTCCCTATCAAAATAACTGCACTTCTAGCTGGTAGTTGGTGTAAAGAATGTGGCTTAGGTGCTTCCGAAAGAATAACTAGAATGGTTTTTGAACATTTATATAAGGAAAAGTTCGAGTCTTGTCGGCCAACCTGGTTGGTCAATAAAAAGACAAAAATGCCATTAGAATTAGATGGCTATTGCGAAAGGCGAAAACTAGCATTCGAATTACAAGGCTTACACCACTTTAAGGCGGTTGATTACTTTGGGGGTGCGCCTACTCTAAATAAGATAAAACATAGAGATACTCTCAAACGAAGAATGTGCCATGAACATGGGGTTAAACTTATTGCAATTAATTGGTTTAACCCCACTATGAATAATGGAGAAATAAACGATTATTTTAGAAAAGAATTTGAGAGAAATGGTATTCCGTGGCCCATAGGAGACAAAGACATAATTATCAATCTAAAGTCGGTGTTTTTAACTGGCAAGCAAAATGAATACACACAGAAAGTATTTAAAGCAGCGAAAAATCAAGGAAAGACCGTGTTAAATCATTTTATTCATTCATCAATGGATATTTTAGATTGCTTAGATCCAAATGGTCATTTTCAAAAGATAGCAGCTTCTGAATTGCTTACAGGAAGATCTATATATTGCAGAAAATGCGCTGGAAAAGATTACGATGAAAAGGCTTACCAGGAATTAGCTAAAAGATATGGTTTTCATTTTATTGGTCCAATGCCTAAAAAAAAGAATATGAAAACTGTATGGGAATGTTCCCAAGGACATAGATTTTCTCGAAGTTATTCCACATACTCTTTTAACCCTGGTTGTCCGGTGTGCTGGACTGCTGATTTTAAGGCAGAACAGATACTCAAACCAAAGGGGTTAAAAATTGTTGATAGAGTAAAAAAACATAAGTATTTAATTCAATGTAAATACAATCACGCCGCTTTTATGAAACATTATCGAAATATAAGTTACGCTTGCTGTAATGAGTGTAATCAAACAATCTAACAATAGCATTCGCTAAGTAGCAACTCCTCCTGAGATTTTGCTTGGGATTGGTAGATTTTATGGGCCGAATTAGGATAATCCTATGGCGAAAAGGAGAATGCCATGAACGAATCAACCATAGATAAATTCGTGCAGCGGTTAGATCGTTTGGAGAAGGAAAACCACCGCTTGA
>JAZGCJ010000311.1:0-4241 GCA_036476895.1 Thermodesulfobacteriota bacterium | reverse complement strand
TTAGAAACCGGAAATTGAGAAAAGCAATTTTATCCTTGGTTTTATTAACATATACGGAGAATATTAAGTAATGATTGAAACAAGAATGATTTTTAAAACTAATATTCCTGCAGGATATTACTAAAATTGAAGTGATATTCTTGCAGGTTAATAATATGTTGAACGAAACCGCTATCGCGGTAGCAAAAGAGTTCTTTGACATTTTGACGGAGCTAAAAAGTAGTATTTAATTTTTATATTTTCTCTCAACCTATTCATTAAATAAAAGGAGTAGAACAATGGGAAAATTAAAAAACAAAATGCTGCAAAGAATGGTACTAAAGAACTTCAGCAAGCGTACTATCCAGATATACCTGTTTCATATGAAAAGGTTTGTTGCCCATAACGGTAAATCACCAGACTTGCTTGGGAAAGAGGAGATAGAAGAATATCTTTATTTGCTGTACAAACAAAAAGCGAGTAGTTCGGGGATAGCACAAGCCTATAGTGCACTCAAGTTTTTCTATTATGATTGTTTAGAAAGACCCTGGGAGTTAGATAAGATACCACGTCCGAAACCTGAGAAGAGATTACCAATAATACTTTCAGCAAATGAAGTAAAAGCAATTTTGCAGAATGTTGGTAATATCAAACACCAAATGGTATTAATGATTATCTATTCAGCAGGTTTGAGGCTTGCAGAGGCACTGCACATAAAGGTGAAAGATATAGATAGCAGCAGAATGCAAATCCGGGTTGAGCAGGGTAAGGGAAAAAGAGACAGATACACTTTGCTGTCAATTAAGCTGTTGAAAAGATTACGTGAGTATTACAAAATATATAAACCGCAATATTGGTTATTTCCCGGAAGAGATGAAAAACCTCTTTGCAGTAGTACAATACAGAGAGCATTTCACAATGCAAAAAAAAAGCAGGGATATCAAAAGAAGCAACAGTCCACACACTACGCCATAGCTTTGCAACCCATCTATTAGAAAACGGCTGTGATATTTTTACCATACAATCTCTGCTTGGACATTCAAGCATAGGTTCCACGAAAGTATATCTTCATATACAGAGTTCAATAAAAAGTAAAATAATAAATCCGTTAGATCGCTTAATGGAGACCGGTGATGAGATTTAACGGAATAGAGATAGCGGATATATTCAGCAAATATGGAGAAGAATATAGAGATCAATATCATCAACCAGCTAACCTAACAAAGGTAATGAACCTAATAACTTGTTGCAGAACGGCGGCACTAGGAGGACATATTGAAAAGTGTGATAATTGTGGATACGAAACAAATGCATATAACTCCTGTAGAAACAGGCATTGTCCCAAATGTCAGTTCTCAGCCAAAGAAAGATGGCTAAAGGCAAGGGAAGGTGAGTTATTGCCAGTTCCATATTATCACGTGGTTTTTACTATTCCGAACGAGTTGAACCAGGTCGTTTTGATTAATAAACGGGTTATGTATAATATACTCTTTAGAGCTGCCAGTGAGACATTAATGAAATTAGGAAAAGACCCCAGGCATCTGGGAGCAAACATTGGACTTATAGCAGTATTACACACGTGGGGACAAAATTTAATGGATCATCCTCATTTACATTGTATAGTTCCCGGAGGCGGGCTTACGCTGGATGGAGTGAGATGGAAATATTCTAAAAAGGCAAAGTACCGTGGTTTCTTTATACACGTAAACGTAATATCGGAATTATTCAAGAAAAAGTTTTTATACTACTTTAAGAAAGCATACAGAAACAGCGAGCTTAAGTTTGTTGGTAAAATAGAGGGACTTGGTTCTAACAAAGCGTTTCAGAAGTTATTGAATGAACTCTATGAAAAGAAATGGGTAACCTACTGTAAACGGCCTTTCGGTGGATCTAAACAAGTACTGGAATATTTAGGACGTTATACTCATAGGGTAGCTATTTCAAACAATAGAATAAAAACAATAGCGAATGAAAAAGTAGTTTTTGAGTATAAAGACTACCGTGATAATAAGAGCAAGGAAATGGCATTAACACCGGTAGAATTTATAAGAAGATTTATGTTGCATATATTACCTGAGGGCTTTTTTAAGATAAGGTATTACGGAATACTGAGCAGCAGAAACAAGAAAGCTGCATTGAAAAGATGTCGTGAGATATTAGTAGAAGTAAATGCTGAGAAAAATAGCTTGCAAGTATTAGTAGAATCTTACAGATGGATATGTTCAAAATGCAAAGAAGGGAAAGTGTTCGTTGTTGGAGTTAATATAAGAGCAGCTCCTGCATAAAAGGAGCTCTTGGCCTGGCATTAATAATGATTGTAACACAACGAATTTATATCGGGTTGAATAGTTGCATAGAAATTAACAAAATAAGCTTCATCAAAATGTTAATTGTAACATTTTAACAAAAAAGAAATTGAGAAAAGCTTGCTACTTAAAACATTAAAAAATAAAACAAGCAAAATAGCTTTCAATAAAGCAAGTGAAACTGTATTAAATCCCCATAATATTATTAGAGAGGATGGTTTCGCACAACAAAATTTTATCTGTAAATGGGAACGAAGTGGACATCCCGATACAGCGGATGAGTTTATCATTGTGACTGGTCATACTATTTTTTTTGCTCATTTCCAGATAAAATTCTTTAAAGTTAGACGTTACCTAAATTTTTACTCTCGTGCAATCGAAAAGAATTGCTATTCAAATGATTTGGAAAATATTGATATATACCTTGCTGGGATATGTAGCCTTGTGCGCAATAGTTTTTATATTTCAGCGGAAATTACTCTATCTGCCGTCTCAAATCAAGTTGGCTGAGCAGCGTGCAATCAATGAAGGCTTAATCTACTGGCCTTCTTTTGAAGTATTTCAAGGATTTATCAGTCAAGCAAAACTGCTTGACGCAAAGGGAACCGTCATCGTATTTCATGGCAATGCAGGCGCAGCCTATAATCGCAGCTTCTATGTCAAAGCGCTATCTATTCAAAATATGCGGGTTATTTTAGCTGAATATCCTGGCTATGGAGGCCGATCTGGACAACCCAGTGAGGATGTATTGGTAAAGGATGCGCTCGAAACCATAAGGATTGCCTATCAGGAGTTTGGGGAGCCTCTGTACCTATGGGGCGAATCTCTTGGAAGTGGGGTCGTTTGCAGTGCTCTCAGTAAATCTGATATCCCCATTGAAGGAGTGATTCTGTTTCTGGCCTGGGATTCACTACCCAATCTTGCTCAAACACACTATTGGTTCCTTCCAGCACGTTGGTTAGTTCTCGACAAATACAACAGTGTTGATGACCTTCAAAGATTTGATGGAAATATTGCTGTCGTTCTTGCCGAAAACGATGAGGTTGTTCCAGTGCAGCATGGTAAAAGGTTGTATGAGTCAATAACCGCAAACAAGAGACTGTGGATGTTTGAAGATGTAAGACATAACGAAGTGCCGGTTGCTGCAGAACTGCATTGGTGGAAAGAGGTTATAGCATTTATTTCGCAGTAGACCAACAGCGAGCGTCTAACCCCGCGTGCAAGCGACCCGCCCTCCGGCGGAGGGTAAGCGGCGCGAAAATTGCGAAATGTTGGCTATAATGAAATAGTCGAGTCTTTTAAGAGTCGGCGGGCGCTTAACGCCTCCGTTATAGTATTTTCAAAATTGTTAAGATGATCTGCGAGAAGTATTTATTAAAAAATGTTACTATAATGTTATTATAAGATAGGTAAATATAAGTAATTCAATACGTTACAAAGTTTATGTGTAATTTAAAATAAAAAAGCGCCCCGTCGGGCGCTATAAGTAGTTGCAACTTAACCACGAAAGAATTTAATTCTTTGGCTTTGCTTCATTTACAACGATATTCCGTCCGTCAAGTTCGGAACCGTTCAATGCTTCGATAGCTGCAGTGGCTTCAGAGTCGTTTTCAAACTCAACAAATCCAAAACCTCTCGATCGACCGGTTTGCCGATCAGTAACAACATTGGCAGATATCACGTTACCATAAGTAGCAAAAGCCTCTTTCAAAGCTTCATCGTTTACTGCCCATGGGAGAGATCCCACGAAAAGCTTTTTACTCACTAAAGTACCTCAAAAAAATGATTATAAATTAACATCGGCATAAATACCGCACTAAAAGATAAATTAATTACTTATTAGAACAAAGTTTATTTTGTTGCAATATGTAAAATATCACGTTCGGTCAGCGCAGACATAATTTAAGTAATCCGGTCAATTTAATCTTTCCGATTCTGCGTTCCCTCCACCTAAGA
>JAZGCJ010000310.1:0-3645 GCA_036476895.1 Thermodesulfobacteriota bacterium | reverse complement strand
CTTTTGGTTAGAACCTGTAACGTGTGCATAGGCGCTCTGTTCATTACATCAAAAACCTTTTTGATAAAAGTTTTCGAAACCTTGTGATGAAAAAGATCACTCATAGAATTTACAAAAATCTTTTGAGGTTTCTTCCATTTAAGCGGCAATTCAAGCACATGCTCATGACACGCCAGCTCAAAACCATTGCGATAATTTACCTGACCCATAGCTTGCAACCTTTTTGCCATTCTTTCTGCGTAACAATTATCACAGCCTTCGCTAATTTTATTACAACCAGTTACAGGGTTCCAGGTAGATTCTGTCCATTCAATTGTAGAATTAATTGCCATTTTAAGTCATCCTATCTTCGTATTTATTAAAAATACTTTTTACAATATTCTCTGCTACTGGTTTTGGAGATGCAAAAAAAAAATAGTATATAATAGCATTTTGAGAATTTTTCATTGCAATTGGCATTGGAACATATTTGAAACCGGCAACCTCTTTAAGTCTATGCCGATAAGCGTTTGCGATCGTTTCATTTGAAGTTTTTTCCTTTATTTCATTTCCAAAAAGATGTTTTTGTTTTGAATCTACATAAGCTACATTTTCCCAAGAAGTATCTCCCCAGAATTTATTCATACGCTCAATTTGCGATTCAGATACATTGGTTGCATCCCGCCATAAAACATTTCGATTCATATCAGCAACAGGGAAATTCAAGAAAATTTCAATAGATTTCTCTTTTCCCATATTATAAACTACATCCCAGTCGAGATGCAACCCATACGGGTCTAGGATGCAAAGTGCACGCCGATAATCTTTGTATCCTACTTTTGGAATAATATCTTCCAGTATTATCTTATTGCAATCTCCTTGATATAAAAAAACATCTTCACGATCACCGATCAAATGATCAAGAGATTCAATCTTTTCCTTCTTTATATCAATTAAATGATATTCTCTAAAAGGAGGTTCAACAGAAAGCGCATTAAGAGGGCTTCCAAGTACAAAATCGCCGGTATTTCTTGATATATTTACTCCTGCACCAGAAAAGGTGTCTATATAAATGTGATAAAAACTGGGTTTTGTTTGTGCGCTTAAAATCTTAGAGTAGGCGACAGCATATTCTCTTATTATATCAAGTTTTATTTCACTCCAGTATCCTATTTCATCAAACTTTGATGTATCCATTATCGTGTTTATCAGGGTTGCATCTTAGGTATTAATTATGTGAAAAATCTTACTTATTTAAAAAACAAGTAAAACTATCTTTTTGAAGATAATTAGAATGTGGTAAAAATGATGTCTAACTGCTGCTTGCCACGTGAAACGATTCGTATATTCCCCTGTTAATTATAAGCGATTTGTTATAAGAGTTTTTATTATGTCGTTTCCGATCTTAATGTTTTCCGGGATATCTTGCAAGTGTGAGCATTGGTTACCTTTTATGATTTTGTTACTGCTTATCTATTCAATCGTTAAACAATCCTGTAATAGTGATAAAGCATCTATTTTATACAGATTTATTCCTGTACTGATTACAGTATCGAAATGATTTTTTACCCAATCATACTTTGTCTTCTCAAGATTTAAGGCAGTGCCAGTTATGGTTTTGCTTTTCATAAGGCTTATATTTAATCTTTTAAGATTTGTTTCGTCAAAACTGAATCCTAAAAAAAATATGCGATCTGCCCACTTAATAAGTTTGTATGCTTTTTGAAATTCTTCGCTTTTCCCGATATCTCGCTCGTCGCTTATTAACTTAATATTTTCTGGGGCAGCACAAAGCCGCTCAAGAAGGTTATCAGTAGATGAGTATTTTTTGCCGTCTTTCTCTTGCCAGGGTAAAGGATCAAGCTGCCCGTATAAATGAACAATTGGAAAAAGATTTTTCATCATTTTTGCACATTCCGTTGATTCTCTGCCAAATCGATCTTTAACTGCTTCAAAAAGAAAATATTCGAGTGACCGATCATAATTGAATGTTATGAATGATATATTATTTTGATCAAGCTGTCCAAAAGAGCCCTTCATGCGATCAAATAAATACATATACCAGTTATTTTTAGTCGCTCTGAGATTATTGTCTATTTCATAAGATATCAACATTCGGGCAATAGAGATTTTTCCTATATCCATGAACTCCGTTCGGTGCTCAAGAAATGAGTCTATGGAATAAACGCCGGCTCCAGTGAATTTCTCTTTAAATTTTTTGATTTCTCGTAAAGAAAGTTCTCCCTCAAAATCGGGATCACGATAATGGTTTAATGCGTTGACTATTTCCTTGTCATGCCTTTTATTTAAAATATCGTCTCGAAGTCCATCACCTGTTGGATATTGAAAAGGAGCGCTTGCTCCTGCGCCTAATATGAATAGTGTCTTTGTTTTAATCATTTTCTTATCATTCCCTCAGGGTTTGAGTCGATTTACTTGCGCCTTTTCTGGCCTTCTTTGCTACATCAGATGGTGTATCACGATCTACTGCAATATTTTTAAAAAAATATGTTATATTATTATCCTTATGAACAGGTGGCATCTGAAGATAATCTTCCGATACAATTACTATGTAGCGATATCCTACCAACTCAAGTCCACCCAAAACCCCTTCTTTGTAAAGCGATGCTTGAGTTATAGCTTCTCCTATTTTCTTATTTAATTCAGATTTCTTTTTGACAAGCTTCCACTCTGTCAGCACCAACGCTTCTGATGTACGTTCAGCTTCAGAAAGATACTTCTCTGCAAGCGGCTCTCCAAAAACTAAATCTGTAGCTTCACCTGCTTCTTTTACTTTAAAAGCCCATATCCCGTGTTGGAGAAAATGAGCGGCTCCTAGTTTCTCACACTTAGTATCACCTTTCTCAAAAGCATCTTTCCATTTTAATTTGATGGTCGAATCAGCAATGATGCTTCTCTGAAGATGCGAAAAGGCACGTTCAGAAAGGCGCCGAGCGCGTACTGATACATCGGTGATTTTATAGGCAAAGTCTGCGCGGAATGCAGATAGAAACGTAAGTCTTGTCCGAGCATTCAAATAAGGATCAGGAGTCAAACCACTTTTTTCATAGATTTCCACAGCATCAATAATGAACTTTTCCAAGCATGAAGCTGCTGAATCTGGTAACAATGAAATGTAATTTTCTTTAAATTCTTTAATAGAAGTACGAATATCTTCTGCAGAGGGATTCAACCCCCTATGCGCAGCGCCTCCACCGTCAGAGGAATTTGCAAACTGTGCATAAAAGCTACCAGCCTTCAAGATACTATCAATACGATCCGATATAGCCTTCCATTCAGTTTGCCAGCTCATTTACTTCCTCTTTCTAAACAGTAAATAATTAGGGGCAGCGCCCGTATTTAAGATATTAGTGGCCGTCACGCCCACGGTTATAAATGTATGTGAAAATCTTACTTGTATAAACAAGTAAAACTATCTTTTTGAAGATAATTAGAATGCGCTAGAAGTGGTTTGATCTGCCTTTCCCGTCTAATATTATAAAAGAGTGGGTTTGTTTTGCAACACAGAAATATTGGGCTGAGATGTGGTTTGGGGTGCGCCGTGAGGCGCACAAAATCATGCGATCTGCAATGGTTGCCCTGGTAAGGCTTGGCCAGCAGCCAGGAACCGAGTTTTGCGTGGTACACGGACTATTCGTAAATAAA
>JAZGCJ010000031.1:0-6189 GCA_036476895.1 Thermodesulfobacteriota bacterium | reverse complement strand
CTTTTGTAAAGGAGGGGCAGGGTGGATTTCATCATTTGTTATTCCTGATCATGCATCCTGCATCTTAACCCTTACCCCCTAACCCATATCACTTATCCCACTTTCCAATCTCCTAATCTCCACGAGTCTCTAATCTCTATCTTTATCCTTCATATTTAAAATTCCTAATTCAAAATTGCAACTCCCAAATTCGAAATTCAATCCACCGGCTCCGTAACACCTAATCCCTAACCCCTAACCCCTAACCATTACCCCCCAAACCCCCTATTTTCTTTATTCCCTGAAACTTTATCTCTTGAAAAGTATCTAATTTTAACGATGAGGTTAATTAGTTTCTTATGTTTAGTACCTGTCGTATTACTCTTACTTAATGTTACTGCATACCCGATTGAAAAAACTTCTTCTGTATCTGACGTACCGGATATATTTCTGGGTTTAATAATTTCATCTGAGAAAGACAGGGATAGTGCCCTCAATTATCTGAAAAATAATTGGGAACCATCGTTTTCTACTATGCTGCTTGAGGTTATTCCCTTATCCAGGGACCCACGTTTTACTGAAAAACTGGTTGATTTACTAGAGAAAAAAACGGGCGAGAATTATGGATTTCAGATTAATAAATGGTACGAATGGATCTGGAACCAAAAACCTTTAGACCATCCGAAGTATGCTGAGTTTAAATCCCGCCTGTATTCTTTGATCGATCCAAGATTCGGGAGATATTTCAATACTAATTATCCAGCATCGATCAGGTTTGACGAAATAAGGTGGGGAGGGGTGAGACAGGATGGCATACCACCCTTGCGAAATCCAAAGATGATTTCTGCAGAAGATGCTGATTATTTAGAGGATGGTAACATCGTCTTCGGGATAGAGGTAAACGGTGATGCCAAGGCATATCCCAAGCGAATATTGGCATGGCACGAAATGTTTGTGGATGTGGTTGGGGGAATTCCTGTGGCTGGTGTTTATTGCACATTATGCGGATCGATGATTATATATAAAACTGAACTCAACGGGGTGAATCATGAGATGGGTACGAGCGGTTTCCTATACAGATCAAATAAGCTGATGTACGACAAAGCAACTCAGTCTCTATGGAATACATTGTGGGGGAGACCGGTAGTTGGAAAACTTGTGGATAAGGGGATAGAGCTTGAAAGAGGCAGTGTGGTTACTACCACATGGGGTGAGTGGAAAAAGAGACATCCCGACACAAAAGTTCTTTCTTTAAATACCGGCCATAGGAGAGATTATTCCGAGGGTGCTGCTTATAGAGAATATTTTGCCACCGATGATCTTATGTTTAATGTCCCAAAACTGGATAAGCGTCTCAAGAATAAGGATGAAGTTCTGGGTCTGGTATTTCCTGAAAGCTCAGGAAAACCTATGGCAATTTCGGTGGACTACCTTTCGAAAAATCCCGTTTATCAAAATTCTATAGACAATAAACAGTTTGTTATTTTTACAGACAAGTCGGGAGCCGCCAGGGTATATGAATCAAAAGATATCAGATTCAAAAATTGGGACTTTGAAGATTTAGTTTATGATGAATCGGGCGGTTTATGGAATTTAAACGAGTCTAAGCTTGTGTCATCGGATGGAAAGGTCCTTAATCGGCTTCCGGCTCACAGAGCATTTTGGTTTGGCTGGTTTTCAGCATTTCCTGACACAGCTTTAGTAAATTGAATCTTTCCGGGAAATTCTAACCTGTTAACTCTTATTTCTGACCTTCTTAAATTTGATAGTAAAGAGAATTTTGCTTATAATTCACTCTTAGTATTTTAAATGGAGAGTATGGAGAGTAGAGGATGGGTAATAGGTTTTTTCCCTACTTAGATTATTAATTCCTTGACAAGAAAACTTATGAACTGCTCTATTAAGTTTTAAATCTCCAACCCAATACAAAGGAGGCTTAAAATGGTTTTTAACAGTAAAAGATTTTTTCTCTTTATTATTTCTACCTTAATTATTGGCCTAACAACTACTGCATTTGCAGCTGATCAATTAGATTCTGGTGATACTGCATGGATGATGACTTCAACAGTTTTGGTTTTGTTGATGACGATCCCTGGATTGTTTCTTTTCTACGGCGGTATGGTAAGAGCAAAAAATGCACTCGGAACTATTATGTATAGCTTCATTATTGCCGCCCTGGTTGGAGTACAATGGGTGGTTATAGGCTATACACTTGCCTTCGGACCCGATGTATCAGGATTAATTGGTAATCTGGATTGGATTGGTTTAAAAGGGGTAGGCCCTGAGACTTTTCCCGGGTATGCCGAAACCTTTCCGCATCTTATCTTTATGGCATTTCAAATGACCTTTGCCGTTATTACCGTTGCCCTTGTTACCGGTGCTTTTGCAGAGAGGCTTAAATTTTCAACATTTATTATATTCGTTTTGCTTTGGACTACTTTTATATATGATCCAATAGCCCACTGGGTTTGGGGAGGTGGCTGGCTTGGAGCTTTAGGTACTCTGGATTTTGCCGGAGGAACAGTTGTTCATATTAGTTCCGGTGCAGCCGCATTGGCTGCGGCATTGATAGTTGGTAAGAGGAGGGGTTACGGGAGAGAAGCTATGCCACCTCACTTCCTACCATTCAGTATAATCGGAGCTTCCTTGCTTTGGGTTGGCTGGTTTGGCTTTAATGCGGGGAGTGCACTTGCGGCTAATGGAATTGCTGCAATTGCATTTGTCACAACTAATACTGCCACTGCATCAGCTGTTTTAGCCTGGGTATTCACGGAATGGATTACAAGGGGAAAACCTACGGTATTGGGTGCTGCAACGGGTGCTGTAGCCGGACTTGTAGCTATTACACCGGCAGCAGGCTTTGTTAGCCCTATTTCTGCAATATGGATTGGAATCGGCGCCGGCATACTGTGCTATACAGCTGTTAGTCTAAAACCGAGGTTTGGCTATGACGACTCTCTTGATGTTGTGGGTGTTCATGGTGTTGGTGGAACATGGGGAGCACTGGCAACAGGACTTTTTGCTTCTACTGCAATAAACCCGGGAGGAAGTAACGGACTATTTTACGGAAATCCCGGACAACTTAAAATACAGTTTATAGCAGTTGTTGCTACCTGGGTCTTCGCTTTTTGTGGAACTGCTGTAATTCTTTACATCTTGAAAGCTGTGATAGGTCTCAGAGTATCTCAGGAAGGGGAATACGAAGGTTTGGACTTGAGTGAACATGGAGAAGTTGCATACGCAGGTTTTCAAACTGTCCATGGTTACGGAATGGGAGATGAAACTGTTCAAGCTTCTGTGGAAGAAGATCCGTTTCAAAGTGGTGTAAAAAAGTGACTGAAGTTAGTGTTATAACTATACTACTATAGGACAGCAACAGATATGCGAAATTAAACTATTTTTATAGTTTTAGTATAGGTCTAATCTTCTCTATGCTTTTTTATTACACTACAGTGGATTTGTTCTGTTAGACTTTAATAATTTTTAATAACCGGTTAACAAGTTGTGTTTTGCTTAATGTAAGATAGCTGAATGGAAAAAGAATTGGTTGAAAAGTGCACATGTGGATATACAAAAGAACATCCATGGGTTGTTCCAAAACCGAAATATTCTTTTTGGGGATGGATATTTGTTGGGATGGGCATAAGTCATCCCCCTGTTAAAGTTTCGATTGAATGTGACAAGTGTGGTGAAGTATTTGAGCGAATTACCGACAAGAAATTATTGAAAGATCATGCATACAAATAGAATTTAGCTCGTTTTATTATTCTCTTTTCTCTCTATATTTTGTTTTATAATCATTCTTAATGAATAGTATTATCCAAATAAAATTTTTATGTTGTGTTGTAACTATTCTAATAGTTTCCTGTTCCGTTCCAAAGAAAGTATCCATTTCTACCAATGAGCTTAACGATGTCGGTAAAAGGATCTTTCAAAACGAGGCATCCGGTAAAAATGAAAATCTGATAGTTTGGAACAAAGGCGAGGATTTTGCTTCGTTAGGGATAGGCCATTTCATATGGTATCCAGAAGGCAGAGAAGGGCCCTTCAAGGAAAGCTTTCCCGATTTTATCAATTTTTTAACTGAAAAAGGAATAGAACTTCCGGATTGGTTGGGAAAAAACAGGGAGTTGCCCTGGAAAGATCAGAAAACACTTTTTATGGAACGGGAGCATAATTCATATAAGTACGTGTCCTTAAACGAGCTGTTGATCAGAACTATTCCCTACCAGGCGGAGTTTATGTTTAACAGGTTTATAACATCTTTGCCCATTGTCCTGGAAGCTGCGGATCAAGGTAGAAGAAAAGAAATTGAAAATAAATTTTTCAGGGTGGCTCATGCACCGTTAGGTGTATATGCGTTGATGGATTATGTGAATTTCAAGGGTGAGGGTACTCTTGAAACTGAAAGATATAACTGTGAAGGATGGGGACTGCTTCAGGTTTTGGAAGAGATGCACGGTGAAAGGGTACAAATAGATGTGATGGAAGATTTTTCTAATGCGGCATGCAGGGTTCTAATCAGGAGGGTTCACAACTCACCACCGGAAAGAAATGAGCAGCGTTGGATCATAGGATGGTTGAATAGGGTAAAAACATATTTCCTTGATAGTGAGTAATGTCTTCAAATTTGTATAGGTTTATTTAATAAAAACATACTCGAACGGTTAATATTCTTGAATCAGATATTATTTTAAGTGTAATTTAGTATCAAAAAATTTATTAACTTCCCTAACAGGAGCAAAGAATGATCAAGCATATAGTAATGTGGAGACTTAAGGATTTTGCTGAAGGTGCAAGCAGAGAAGAAAATGCCAAGAAACTAAAAGAAACTCTCGAGGGGTTAAAAGATAAAATAAGTGAAATCAGGGAGATAGAGGTTGGTATCAATTTCAATCCATCCGATGCAGCCCCGGATGTTGTTTTGTATTCCACATTTGACAGTGCTGAAGATTTAAACGCATATCAAAAACACCCGGAGCATGTAAAAGTTGCCGAATTTGTGGGTAAAATCAGAAGTGATAGGAATGTTGTAGATTATGAGGTGTAGACTGTTGAATCCTTAATTATTCCGCTCCCTCTTTTTATCTTTGGCCTTGAAGTTGAATATGGAGTTGTTGTGAATTCTGAAGTGTAACCACTTTTGAGCTTATAATATCCCAAAGCAGCTATCATAGCGGCATTATCGGTGCAGTATTTTGGTGAGGGTATATAGAGATTGATATTTTCATTCTTGATTTTTTCCTCTGAGTATTCCCTCAGACGTGAATTGCATGCAACCCCACCGGCAATTACCACAGATTTTACATTGTATTTTTTTGCTGCGTTCAGTGTTTTTAAAACGAGCGATTCCACTATTGCTTCCTGATAGCTTGCACAAATATCACTAAGTTGGCTATCATCATAGCCCGGATTCTTATGCAGGTAATTAACCAATGAAGTCTTTAGTCCACTGAAACTGAAATCGATAGGGCCGTTTTTTAAAAACGGTCTCGGAAAATTTATTGCTTTGCGGTTACCTTTTTTAGATAGTTGATCTACTGCAAGTCCCCCCGGGTAGCTTAATCCTAAAACTTTTGCTCCTTTATCGAATGCCTCTCCGGCTGCGTCGTCGAGGGTTTTTCCAACCATTTCATAATCGATATGGCTATTAACCAAATAAAGGCTTGTATGACCACCTGACACAATTAATCCAATAAATGGAAACGGAATTTCATGTTCTAGAAAGATAGCACACAGGTGTGCTTCCAGATGGTTAATGCCAATAAATGGTATTTCCGATGAGTAGGAAATTGCTTTTGCAGTTGAGTGACCTACCATAAGCGATCCGATCAGTCCCGGTCCTGCAGTGGCAGCGATTCCATCTATATCTTGTAAATTAATTTTGGCATCTTTAAGCGACTTTTTAATGATAGGAATAATTGTCTCAATATGTTTTCTTGATGCCAGTTCGGGGACGACTCCTCCAAATTCCTTATGTATATCTACTTGAGATGAAACAACATTTGAAAGGGTATTGTTACCATTTTCTACAACTGCTGCGGCAGTTTCATCGCACGATGATTCAATTCCTAGAACCAGAAATGACATTCTATAATTTTACTAAATGGTTCTATGTTGGCAACTTCTTAATTTAATTGACCCTTTATCGCAATATATTTATACTATGAACTGGTAGAATTTTTGATATTAAGGATGATGTAGAAAAAA
>JAZGCJ010000309.1:0-2340 GCA_036476895.1 Thermodesulfobacteriota bacterium | reverse complement strand
TTTTAATTAAAAAAATAGTTCGTTATATCCCTAACTCAACACCGAACACGATTCGATCATTCCCATCAAACTGGCCGAATAAACCATCGTTGTCTCCATAAAAGAGATCTAAGCCGGTCCAAAGATTGGTATTATCATAAAGCTCATAGCTGATCTTAGGGCGTATCATACCATCGCTTTGATTGGCATTATGCACCCAAAGAACTTCACTTTTTAACTGTTCATTTTGAAAATCACGTCGCAAAAGCAGTGAAAGATTAGTATCAATTTTGTCACGAAGAAGACCCTTTGGACTATCACCGATCCAACTCTGAAATATTTGCGTGCTGATGAACGTTTCATTTATTCCAAACCAATCAAAACCTAAAACATAAGATAGCTCGTTGGTGTTGATTAGACCGCTGTTATTATTTGATTGGGTGGTTGGGAAAAATCTATTGGTGGAATAGCCAATCTCTCCCCGTAAGGTAAGTTGCCCAAATACATTTGTGAATGTTCCACCTATTAGATGGGATCGTTCATAACGCGGTTGAATTACAATCAGTGGGCTCCCTTCAGAGATTTCTCTACTCTGAAAAAGTACCGGAATATCCTGATAATGAAAAAAATAGTTGGTCGTAAGGTCCCATCCTCGCCAAAATGTAGAAAGGCGTATTCCGATATCTGAATCAGCGAAAAATCGCTCCGGTCGCTTTATTGGTCCCAAACTTACAGGAATTTCCGGTGAGAGCACGGGTCTAAAAGCCGGTGCTGTGAACGAATAAATTGCTTCTGATTCAGGAATATCATGATAAGTACGATCCGGAATCCATACCAATTGTGTTACAATATCGCCCATGGGAATTTCTGCATTCAATGCCCAAAGCGGAATCCGCGATTCATCAAAATCATCCAGGATAAATTCCCGAAAATCCTGAGGATTAAGAAGGTCAAGCACTTTCAAACCATCGGCGTTACCCCAAACTATCTGCTGTTTGCCTGCTGTTAGAAAGGTACTCCCCACAGATGTCTCCACGTAAAATTCTCTCAGTTCAAAATCAACTCGATCTGTCAGAAAGACTCGCCTCGAAAGCTGAGAAATTTCAGGCTGTGCCGGTTCTCCCGGTTCAAGTTTGTCGAAGATGTCGCTCCGTAACCTTCCGATGGCAGTAAGGTCAAAACCGTCGAATAAAGTGACTTCTAAATCAGGTTTGAGCAGCACTTCTGATTTTTGCCCACTCCACTGATCAGAATTGAAAGCTGTTCTTAGTTTGGTCGTTAAGCTTATATCAACGTTTTCTTCATACCACTGCTTTAATATTTCATTTTTAGAATTAGTGTCAGATTCTTGCGCTTTCAGCGTGCTCATTGAGAAGAGCAACATCATAGGTAAGTAAAAATAAATTGATTTTTTTCTATAAATGTTCATGATTTTCCCCTTTTAGTGTATATACACGTTTATATTTAAAAAAAGTTTCATGTCCTTTGAATTCTCATGCCTTGACTACTTCAATGGTTGAGGACATCATTGTGAAGAGATTTTGAAAATCTTCCTTTCCCAGTCCCACAGATAATCTCTTTTGAGCTTCTTCCCATAATGGTACCGCTGTTATTAAAGTATCTTTTCCCTTTTCGGTTAAGCGTACCTCCCGCGAACGTTGATCCTTTCCCGGTACGATCTTAAGGAGCTTTCGTTTTTCTAATGGACGAAGATTTCTCGTTAAAGTAGTTCGATCAACAACCATTAGGTTTGCTATATTTGTAATGCTACCGGCATCAATTACCGCAAGTACTCGAAGAATAGTAAACTGCGTTCCACGCAATCCGGAGGGTTTTAGGATTTTATTGTAATATTGTGAGACGGCGCGAGTGGCCTTTTGTAAGTTAAAGCACGCACAATCTGGCAGGTGCCTAAAGTCTATTTTTTCTTCTTGCTTTTTCATCATACGTGTATATACACTTAATATTTCCAAATGTCAAGCTTTTTTTCAAAAGAAAATATTTAGCATAAAGATTATTTCAAATTGACCTGTTTTATTTCAGTTAATCCAACTGATGAGGGCTTAGATTAACAAACTTTAGGCGAATTTTCATTACTGGATTGACCTTGCCCCCAAAAGTTGTAACAGATTCATTGGGCTCATAACCCAAAGGTCGTGTCCTAGGTTCACCCCGCCTCTGGCGGGATTAGTCCCGCTGTAAGCGGGAAATCCTACCACTGCTACAAAAGCAATAGAGCCAAAATCCTTGATATGCCTCCATTTTTCAAGGATTTTTCTATTTGTAGATTAATGTAATTTAGTGCTGTTTGATGTCGTTTTGTGACAATTAGGTTGGCTCATTTTGGCCACATTAGATCAC
>JAZGCJ010000308.1:0-3183 GCA_036476895.1 Thermodesulfobacteriota bacterium | reverse complement strand
TTGAAGAAATAAATGAATTTATTAAAGAACACCTTAAACGTAAAGTTATTGTCCTTGGGGCTACAACAGGAACAGATGCTCATACTGTAGGAATTGATGCTATAATGAATATAAAAGGATTTGCGGGTCATTATGGTCTGGAAATATATGGAATGATTGATACCTATAATCTTGGGAGTCAATTAACTAATGAAGAGTTTGTAAAGAAGGCAATTGAATTGAAAGCTGATGTTTTGTTAGTATCTCAAACCGTTACGCAAAAGGCAATTCATGTTAAAAACTTAACTAACTTAGTTGAGCTTCTGGAGGCTGAAGGAATAAGAGATAAAGTGATTTTAATTTGTGGGGGGGCAAGAATTACGAACAAACTTGCGAAAGAACTAGGATATGATGCTGGATTCGGACCTAGAACATATGCGGATATAGTAGCTTCTTTCTTTATCAAGGAATTAGTTAGAAAGATATAAAAATAGACTATTATCCTTATAGTATTGAAATAAAAAAAAAAGTTTAGAGTTAAAATTAATTTGTATTTTCATAATTAAATATAAAGTGTAATAAATGATTCAGCTACGTTTTTAACATCTTTATAATTGAATAGTACTGGTTTGTATGTCCAGGTGTCGTATAACTCTAGTTGATCAAATGCATGTGGGCTTGGCCCGGTTATGACACTGTAAAATCCACTCTGCCCAGGTGGAATCACGTTTACAGCATGAACTGAAGACGGCTTTTTGAACCAACGCCATTTATTATGTCTTAACATCTCTGCGATATGATTATATGTCCCACGATTCATAGAGTGCATTTTAGGGGTAGGAAGAGCTCCTTGTGACCAAAGATATGTAATATATACCGGAGTAAGCCAATTAGAAATGTCTGGCCCTTTTGCCGCTTTTAATTCATCAAGAGCCATTTTTAAAGCTCGATTGATTACAGCATCTCTATCTTCTCCATTAAGGTAATCGAAGTTTAGTGATAATTTCGAGTCTTCTCCATCAAAAACATGAATAAGTGTGCTTGAACCTCCATTTACACCTGTTTCATTAAAAACTTCTGCAAAAATCTTTCCGTACCATGCATCAAATATTGTAAGTCCCGGATCATCGTAAGTGCCGGTAGGATCAGGATAGTTTGGAGCAACTTCATCGTTATAGTGATGATCCCAAGCTTCGAGATAGGGAAATGCGGCTATAATATCTGGATCATCGGAAGTACTAGCTGCCTCAACAAGGTAATGGAGAAAGTTCATTCCAGGTATGTGATTGTAACCTGCTTCCATATTAATTCCATTCATATCTTCAAAAGAGAACTTATCACCAGCCGCTAATAGTTCTTGTATCCATTTTACACGGTGACCTTCACCCCAGTCTACTTCTCGATATGGCCAATTAGCTATTGGTTTGTTGTTCCAATTTGCAAGAAAGCCTTGATCTGGATTGATACTCTTAGGCATCTCATCAAAACCAGTGAGACCAACCCATTCTTCTTCGCCAGTTCCCCATAATGGGAATCTATCATCTATTAATCGTGGACCAAGACCGTCTCCCATATCCTTTCCATAAGTAGGTTTTATTGGGTAAGTACCAGAGTGCCAATAACCAACATTTCCACGTTTATCGATCCAAAGGAAATTATGACTTAAATCTACTCTCTTTGCGGCTTCTTGCGCGTCGTAGATATTTTTTGCTTGCTGAAAGAGTGACCAACCTTCTTCGGCGGCTAGCTCGTTTTTATAGAATGGGACTTTCATTGTATAAGCACGATTACTTGCTAAATCCCAACCTAACACTGGATGAATGAGAGGACCATGTACTGTGCGATAAACCTGCTTATCTACATATCCCATTTTGAAGGGGTAATAAATCCTTTCAGTTCTCACCTCCATATCGACCCATTCACCATTATACCAATATTGAAATTGATTTTCAGGATTTAATTCTTCAATGTAGGTGTCAACGATATCTGAACTGCCTGTAGTTGATGTCCATGCACCATACTTACTCACACCGATTAAAACAGTTGGAGCATGGGGCATCATCATGCCAACTGCGTCGATACCTGCTCCGTGTAATCCTATTTCGCTAACAATTTGAGGTGTAGAATGTCCCATCTGTGGACCTCCTACTTGCATGGCATTTCCTGATTCAGATTTCCATGGGTTGACCACCCAAGCGTCACTACCGAATTTTGTGGGCAAGCCCATTGAATCTAAGAACTGTGTTTCACCCATCTTAAAATTACTATATGCTTGAGAAATTTTACCTATGTTCCAAGGAAGATTAGTAGGTTTGCCACCTTTGTTCAAGTTAGGATATTCTCCTCCGACGGGAATTGTCACCTCTGCTCCAGGATCTTGCTGAGGGTAAAGGTCATTAAAAATTTCCCATCCAAGATCTGAACCGTAAATTGATTCGAGAGTTTGATAACGAGCGGCATAACTGAGTTCGCCACCTCCAGTTGCTCCAAATCTCCAAGCCATCATTACTATAATGGCAACACTATCTTCAATTGTGAACGGTTCGAGAGGAAAACCAAATGCGAGGTATTCGGCAGGCATTAGTGATGGATCACCATTAGCAAGAGCCCCAAGAGCTTCTGATATGTAGAGGTTTAACCCATCTATATAGGCTAGGAACATTTCTTTTAGTTTTGCTTTAGGAAATGATGGTTCCCAATTATCCCACATTTCTTTTAACTCTTCTCTACTGTAACCCAAGCTTCTTATTACATAATCGCTATCAATATTTCCAATACCAAACTCGTAAAGATTACCAAAAGCTTGTTTTCGATATAAATCTGCTTGCCAAAGTCTATCTTGAGCTACTGCATAACCAGCACCAAAAGCTAACCCTTCTTTCGTGTTTGCATAAATATGAGGAACTCCAAAGTTATCCCTTACTATAGTAACTTTATTACGATTCCATTTGCTACCCTTAGCATTTGCAAATGTTATCGGTAAGAGCATAGATAATACCATAACCGAAATTAAACAAATTTTAATTTTTTTTCTCAATTTTTTCAACTCAATAATTTTATTTTAGATTTCATTTTTTTAAAAATGTGCAATATACTTTTTTATCGCATTACTATTTAAACTTTTTTTATTAAGAGTTAAAATTAGAGATGAATAGAACTTGATATTAATTCATGGTATTCATAACCCAAATCCATTTTTAGAAT
>JAZGCJ010000307.1:0-3478 GCA_036476895.1 Thermodesulfobacteriota bacterium | reverse complement strand
TGGTTAAACACAGCTAAAAGTCATCAAAACTGTGTTCCAGTATATCTATTACTTTAAATGCTCTGGTGGAATAGACGGACATAGCAACTTCTAAGAACAACTAATAATATCTTCATATTGTGGAGTGCTCAAAAAGGGCTCTGGGATACATACAGAGCCATTTTTTTAACCGTCTGGAGCAAACCGTCCTTCCCCAACTTCTTTATCTTTCTTTGAAAAAAGGTATTGCAAATCCTCTTCATTTACGGTAATCTCATATTTAGCCTTTGTCAGAGTCCTCTATTCCTGTTTTTATTTACTATTTACCTAATTACTTTAACAACGCTGTTCTCCCAAAATGAGGATTACTCATGCACCCAAAAATTTCCTTGTTCAAAGATGCACCGGACATAATCCCTATCTCCATATCCAAGAATATGTCAATTTCAGACTTAGTTCACGCCATAGGCCAAACGTCTTTTGAAGCCAGAAATGTTTATCGAGGTGCACAATTATACAAAAGGATGGTCAATGAAGGTGATGTGATCTGGCTTGGCATTGCCGGTGCTGGTATTGCTGGTGGTATGGGTGGTATCGTCATCTCTCTGCTTGAAGCAGGATTCATTGATGTCATTTGCTCCACCGGAGCTCAGGTTTATCATGATTTACATTTCGCCTTTGACCTCCCGGTCAAAGCAATCAGTCCACATCATGATGATGAAGTCCTCAGAAAACACGGTGACACGCGGATTTACGACATTGGAATACGTGAACAAGAAACCCTGGAAGCACAAGACAAGATTATTCGTAGCTTCGTTAAAGAACAATATGACGTGCTCTCAAAAGATACACTTGCCAGCTGGGAAATCGATTATCATCTTGGTAATTGGGTAAACAAAACAGCCAAGTATCCTGAAAGAAGTTTTGTTGTCACAGCAGCCAGATTGGGTGTACCAATCTTTTGGGACTCACTATCCAATCATTCCATTGCCATGAATTTCGCTCGCACGGACCGCGAGGGATTCCCCATTCTTTTATCCGGGCAAAAGGATATCTTTGATTCCGCAACTATAACTTATGCTGCGGGACACACAGGATTCTTTGAACTTGGCGGTGGTGGCCCTAAAAATTTTATACAGCAAACAGGACCTACAATTAGCCAAATACTCGCTGTTAATTTTGAAGGTGCTGACCGTGGATTACAGATTAACACAGCTGTCGAAAGAGAAGGAAGTTTATCCAGCTGTACTTTTGGCGAAGCAGTGACCTGGGGTAAATACCGTTCGGCCGATGAAGATAAACTGGTGCAAATTTGGGGAGAATATAGCATCATTTTCCCACTCTTAGCTGCTTATGTGCTGGATCAGTGTGAGAACCGTTCGAAAAAAAATATTGTTTCACAAATGCCATCATTTATTCAACAATTGGAAAAAGACCTGTAAAATTACATCCAAAAAATCTCTTAGCCTCGATAACCAATTTACCAATCATTAAAAGCCCCCCAACCACGCGGTAGCCATCCTTCCTTTTCCTTACGAAGGTGAAGTCTCATATGGTGCTGGAACGACTCAAGTACCCGATACAATTATAAATACCGATTTACCGGATTCATAGAAGGACAGCATGTTTAGACATGCCTGCATGATATCAAGAATTCATGAACTCACCCCTTCATACCTTGTAAATCGGGATTCGTAGTATGTCCGTTGAAAAGGCGGAGCAGATCGAGCGCACACATTTGTCTGTTTGCAGCATGTACGTTTTTTGCCAGTGGGAATTTGATACTGATACATCGCTTGAGAAACTACCTGATCCAGTTCTTCTCATTGTTAATGTAGATGCTTTTGAGACTGTAACATCATCATGAGTGCTAGCACTCCCGAGCCGGGTGGTTTCTTCTGGGATGAAGCTATGAATCTTTTAAAAAAGATATATGGGAAAAAGCAGAAACCTTTTCTATTATTAGAAGGAATATTAAGCTGTTCCATCAAATAAGGCTCTTTTTATTGTTCCTTTATCAAAATCATCTAATCCTGCACCACATAGAACTTTAGCTAAAATTCTTGGATTATAAAATCTCAAATAATTGGCAAGATCTTCCGCATCATCATAAACGTCAGGACTTGTAGCAGGGACATAAATATCATCAAGATTGTCAACTCCTAAAGAACTAGGAATTCCTCTAATTGCAAAATCCCATACCTTAGCTATACTATTATGAATAGGAGTAACATAATTTTCATCCTGTAACATAGAAATTGCAGCTCTTGGACAGCAAAGTAGCCCAACCCTTCTTTTTTGCATATTGTCTGCAATTTTCTCAAACTCCTGTCTTGGTTTACAAGATGGAGAGATAGCATGGACCATATGAATTTGAGGAAACTCTTCAGGAGAAACCATAAGCTGAATATCTTGAACCAATGCAATATCTTCTAATAAAGTCTCTACTCCTTTATCAGTTGGCCTATTTTCTTGGCCAACATGATAATGAACAGGTTTTCCTAACTTATAGGCAAGATTCAATGTATATACGTTATGTTGCCTTTCTCCAATATGATTCTTGGCTCTATCTTTTTCACCTAAAGCAACTATGAAATCTGCTCTTCTTGCTGCTTCTTCAAATAATTCAAATCTTTCTGGAGCTAAGTCTTTCCTCTTAAATCCAGAAGGATTATATGCTCCAATTTTTATATCTATTCTATCCTTATATTTTTCTTTTAATTTCTCAGCAATCTCCAAACTCTTAAATTTAGTATTGTGCGTAACATCAACAGTAGTATGCAATTTACCAACTCCAAATTTAAGAGAATCTTCTATTAATCTTGTCATCCTCTCTTCAATACATTCAGCTTCAAAAGCAGGACCTTTATGGAGAGCCCATGTTAATCTTTGTTTTTCAGGAAGAGTTAATCTATCTAACTCAGAAATAGATTTTCCTATATGCTTATAATAATCATCTCTCCTTGTATAAGCTCTATCTCCGTGTATATGGAAATTCCCTATTCCTCCAAACTCTTCACAATGCTTTCTTACTTCTCTTTCAAATTCTGACTTCGGCTCTATCAAAACTCTTTAAACCTATTAAAAGGACATGAATTTGTTTTTTGATGTTGGAGTATACCCAGGACACCGTTTTGTGTCAATAGGAAAGAAAAAATAGGGCTTTGTTTTTTTGATGTTGGAGTATACCCGAGACGTTGTTTTGCATCAACAGGAAAGTGACTATGACATATTGTGGTATTTTCAGAATGACCTTAATTTTCGACGTTTTTTGGCGCACCTTTCCCACAAGACTTGAAACATTTACTTGGAATTATTGAAGCCCATAATCTGCTTGGGGGAATTGTGAGTCTGAGGTGTTCAAGGTGAGTTCAGGAATGTCTGTGACTTTTCCCACAGGTGGATCATGATTCCGTTTATTCCATAAATCAAGATGGATCAGAAATCTTCCTGATGATGTCATCATCTTCAATGAAGTTGATACAAACCGCATTTTTTA
>JAZGCJ010000306.1:0-7947 GCA_036476895.1 Thermodesulfobacteriota bacterium | reverse complement strand
ACTCTCAGCCAGATTTATGACAAAGATAATTGAAGGCTCAGTAAAAAATGGAGAGTATTTTTTAACAGCAACGTACAATGGTAAGTATGCTGGGAAGTTAGTCTATCAATTATTTGTCTTTGATTCTGATACTGCAATTATTACAGATTTAGAAGTATTGAAAGTATTACGCAGAAAAGGTATTGCAACGAAACTTGTGGAAACCGCAGTAGATAGAATTTTTGTCCGAAAGTACATAAAAAGAGTTTGGATACAAGATGGTTCCTGTGATGGAAGTACTGGTCGACTTGTAAGAAAATTAGGATTTATGAAAGCAGAAAAAGAAGGAATTCCATCATATGAATTACGAAGAAAGATTTAATGGACGGTTAGCATAATGGTAGTGCGCTCGCCCGATGAGCGGGTTACGAAGGTCCGATTCCTTCACCGTCTACCAATTTTATTTCAGGATCGTCTAATTAGGTAGGACGGATGACTTTGAATCATCTAATCTAGGTTCGATCCCTAGTCCTGGAGCCAATTTATGAAATGTTACAGATGTAAAACAATAAAGAAACAGTTTGCTTTTCCCTGGAAAAATAAACGTTTAAAATTAAAACGTAAAATGTGCAAGGAATGTTATAGGGAATATCAAAAGCACCGCTATTATTTACGACATGTTCATTATAAAAAAGTTATTTATAATGCAAAGAAAAAGAGAGTTTTAGATGTGCTAATAAAGTTATTTAAGTATTTTAAAACGCATCCATGTGTGGATTGTGGGAACATAGATTTACGAGTTTTAGATTTCGATCATGTGCGTGGCATTAAGAAGTATAATGTGGGCGAAATTATTTATTATGGATATAGCTGGAAAACTATATACCATGAGATAGAAAAATGTGATGTTAGATGTGCAAATTGTCATCGTATAAAAACATTATCTAAAAAAACAAGTTGGAGAATTATATTTGGGAAATCATCTAATGGTAGGATGGGAGACTCTGAATCTCCTCGTCTAGGTTCGAATCCTAGTTTCCCAGCCAAAATTTCACAGGTTCCTCCTAAATTTGAGAAAGTTTTTCAAAAACATTGGAAAGAGCTTTTAGCATAGCGAGGGAGCCAATTTTATGAAGAACAAAAACGTAGAACATATCCCTAATATTTCTGAACCTAATCTTTTTGCTGGTTCATCTACAAAGACAAGAAATGAGTCTATTTTTACAAAATGGGAAATTACAATTCCAATTTCCGAGGCTAGAATGGCAAAAAATCTAGACCAGTTTTTGAATGATGAGGGGATTGCTTTTAAAAATTTCGAAGATTTGAAAAAACATCTGAAAAAACTTAAAAGTTGAAGGAAAAGATGAGAAAGGACGTTGGACGGAGATAAAAAATGGATAAGCTGAGAGAACTGATTGCAGAAGTAAGAAACATAAATACAAATGATCCAGCATTTCAAAGACGAATAGTAAATGCTTTAGACGCAATCGCAGAGGCATTAGATGAAAAAGTTGATGTAGATTATGACGAAGAAGGTCATCCTAATTGTGGAGGCTGTAATTGTGATAACTAAACCCATGTTGGCAGGAAAGATCAAAGACATAGAGAAAATAGAAGATCATTATCCAATGCAAGCAACACCGAAGTTAGATGGGATCAGATGTATCGTAGTAAATGGACAGGCATTATCCAAAAGTTTTTTGCCTATACCAAATAATCATATACGAAAGAATATAGAACAATTTTGTCCTGATGGATTTGATGGTGAGATAATACCACAAGGATGTGCATTTAACAAGGTACAATCTATAGTTATGACAGTAGAAGGAACACCGGATTTTGAGTATCACGTTTTTGATTATGTGAAGGATGATTTAAAGAAACCTTATCTTAGACGAATAGCTGATCTTGTAGAGGAATATAAATCAAAGAAGCAACCAGATTTTATTAAGTTAGTGATTCCGCATATGTGTCCAAATGAAGAATTTTTAATGAAGATGCATCAGGGATATATTGAGGCTGGATATGAAGGAATCATTTTACGTTCAGCAGATGGGCCTTATAAGTGTGGTAAGTCTACCGTAAAAGAGGGCTTTTTATTAAAGCTGAAGAAATTTGATGATAGTGAGTGTGAGGTTTTGGGGATGGAGGCACTTTTCCACAATACCAATAAAGCCGAAAAAGATAAATTTGGACGTACAAAGAGATCAAAGAAAAAAGAGGGCATGATTCCGTTAGAGAGAGTAGGTGCCTTCTTAGTAAAAGATATAAAAACCGGAGTAGAATTTAAGGTCTCAACTGGTTTAAATGCTGATGAACGGAAAGAGTTTTGGATACAAGGACCATCATTAGTAGGTAAATTAATTAAGTACAAGTATCAAGGTGTTGGACCAAATAAGAAACCAAGATTTCCAGTATTCTTATTTTTTAGAGACAAAAGAGATATGTCGTAAACTGGGTGTAAAGTCAATGGTAGACGGCTCGGCCTGGAACCGAGAGGTTGGGAGTTCAAGTCTCCCCACTCAGACCATTTGAAGGAGTTAGGTTCTATCTCCAAAATAAAAATGAACCAATTTGGATTGATAACTCAAGAGGGCAGAGTATCCGGCTTTTAACCGGAAGGTTGTGGGATCGTGGCCCACTCAATCCACCATTTCGAGGTAGCATAACGGTAATGTATCCGGCTGTTAACCGGAAAGATGCAGGTCCGATTCCTGCCCTCGGAGCCAATTTTTTAAAGAATACCAACGCTATACGCTAGCCGAAAGGCGGTGAGGAACTTCGGGACTGTCGAAACAGAATGACGGAGGTAATAACTCCCTTCAGTGATGAATGCGGTGCGAACAGTGACGAATCTTGTCAGAAATTTGTATACGTTTTTCTGACAAGGGTGAAACGGCTAAATCCGGTCATGACAGCAACCACAAGTAGGCATCGAAAGATGCGGGTAGTGGGCAAAGAGTTTAACGGTGACGTTAAACCAAGTCGAATGTAGCGATAAACAGAATCCTGGGTATGGTAATCTTTAATTGGAATCGTAACTCAACGGCTAGAGTATCCGGCTCTTAACCGGAAAATGAGAGTTCAATTCTCTCCGGTTCCACCAGATTTTGCCCTTATATTTCAATGGAAGAATTACAGCCTTCGAAGCTGAGGATGAGCGTTCGAGTCGTTCTAAGGGCACCAATTTTCTCCTTGTCGTTCAACGGATAGGATGGAAGTTTACGAAACTTTTGATGTCAGTTCGCTTCTGACCGAGGAGACCAGATTTAGGAGAAGATAATGTTTGAGTTTGAAGGTTCAAAGTTGTTTGGAAAGAAGTGCAAAGTTTGTAAACATGATTTACTTTATCATGTTGGACATGGTGAGTGTGAAAAAAGTAAACACACTACCAGACGTTGTAAATGCAAGATGTATAAAGGTCGTAACTAATTTTAAGCCCCATTAGTTCAATTGTAAGAATGCTCCGCTTCTAACGGAGAGGTTGTAGGTTAGAGTTCTACATGGGGCACCAATTTTAGTCCTCATAGTTCAATGTAAGAACGTTCACCTCCTAAGTGAAAGGTTAGTGGTTAGAGTCCACTTGAGGGCACCAATGGGAATGTCGTCCAATGATAGGACACTGCATTGACATTGCAGAAACAAAGGTCTGATTCCTTTCATTCCTACCAGATTTATGAAAGTATGCACGAAATGTAAAATAATTAAATCTCTTATTGATTTTCATTATCGGTACAAGAAACTTAATATTAGGTCAAAATGGTGTAAAAAATGTGCTATTAAAATTAGAATTGAATATCATAAGAAAAATAGAGATAAGGAACAATTATACGATAAAAATTATCGTAAATTGATGAAACAAAAAGTTAATAAATATTTATTACAACATCCTTGTATTGACTGTGGTGAATCTGATATTATAGTTTTAGAGTTTGATCATGTTAGAGGTATAAAGATTAATGCTGTATCTGTAATGACTCAAAGTTTTGGTTGGAAATCCATTAGAAAAGAGATTTCAAAGTGTGAGGTTAGATGTGCAAATTGTCATAGACGTATTACACATAAGAGAAGAAATAATTTATAGTCGGTTAACTCAGTGGTAGAGTGCCTCTTTTACAAGGAGGAAGTCAGAGGTTCAAATCCTCTACCGACTACCATTTTGTAGACGTAGCAGTAAAAGATAAAGATAAGAGGAGAATAGATAATGAATACAGGAACATTAGTAACACGTTTAGAGAGGCTTCAGCTTAATCGAGGTTTTTCTAGTCGAGTCTTAGGAAGAAAAATTGGAGTTGGTAAATCCACTATTAATGATTGGTTTAGTGGAGAATCCACTATCTCACCTAGAAGTGCTGTTAAAGTAAATAGGTTTCTCAAAAGATTAAAATAAGTCTTTGAGATGGAGTGAGGGGTTAACCATACAAAAACTTCCTCATACGGAACGTGACCAAACTGGCAAAGGTGTTCGGTTTAAGCCCGAAAATTTGAGGGTTCGACTCCCTTCGTTCCGACCAACGGTATGTGATGCAATTGGCAGACATGGCTGTTTCAAAAACAGCCTCATGGGAGTTCGAGTCTCCCCATACCGACCAAAAGGGTAAGTGATGGAATGGTATACATGCAAGTTTTAGAAACTTGTGTCTGAGATATGGCGTGCAGGTTCAAATCCTGTCTTACCCACCATTTAAAAAGGGGATAAGATATGACAAGTGATTATATTAAGAAAGAATATAATAGATTCTATTGGTTAAAGAATAGAGAACGTATTTTAGTTAAAAAGAAAAAGCAATATAAAGAAGGGAATGCAAATTCATTAAAAGCACGACAATTAAAACGGTATCATTTTAATATCAATGATGCTCGTGATAAATCGTTGGCTTTAGCTAAAACACTCCCTTATAAATTTAAGCATTATATTAGAGGGGCAAAGAAAAGAAATTTAAGTTTTGATTTATCATTTGGAGCATTTGTATTTTTATGTACAAAACCTTGTTATTGGTGCGATATAAGTGTAAGTAATGGGGTAGATAGGATAAATAATAAAGAAGGGTACACTTATACAAATAGCGTTTCGTGTTGTAAAACTTGTAACAAAGCAAAAAATAATTCTGATCCTGAAACTTTTATTGAGATGTGTGTACGAGTTGCTAATAAATTTGATAGTGAGGTGATGAGTGATGCCACAATTGATGAGTAATGATGTATTAGTATTAAATAAGAATTTTTATGCTATACAAGTTGTTAGTTGGCGTAAGGCAATGTCTCTCATGTATCAAGAATTGGCTACAGCTATTGATGAGAATTACACTGATTTTCCTTTTAATGATTGGATTGAGCTATCCAAGCTGATGAAAGATCACCCAAATGGCTTCGTCCACACACCGAATTTTAAGGTCGCTATTCCTGAGATTATTCGGTTAAGTAAGTATGACCGATTGCCTGTTAGAGATGTGAAATTTAATCGAAGAAATATCTATCAGCACTACAACAACAAATGTTGCTACTGTGGTCATAAATATGAGACCAAGCATTTGAATCTTGATCACGTTATACCAAAGTCAAGAGGTGGGAGAACTGATTGGACCAATATTGTTACTTCTTGTTTGAAGTGCAACACCCAAAAAGGGGATCGCACGCCAACAGAAGCTGGAATGAAGTTGCTTGTGAAAGCAAGTAAACCTCGTTGGAAAGGTGCTCAGTCTTTCTTAGAGCTTATTCCTAAGATGAAGTTCAAACGATCTTGGCAGAAAATTATTGATACCGCTTATTGGGATGGAGAATTGCAAAAGCGGTAAATGCATGGGTGGGCGAGTGGGCGAAGTCGGCGGTCTGTAAAATCGTTCTGTAAAAAGCACGTTGGTTCGAATCCAACTCCATGCACCATTTTATGAAAAAGATATATGATTATAAGCTCTTACAAACTTATGTAGACAATGATTTTGAAACAACAATATCCTTAGCAAAGCGTATAGGCTGTGCTCCTTCTACATTGGGTAAAGCACAAAGACGTGGAGATATAGTTTTTCCTACCAGTCAAGAATCTAGGAATAGACGTTTGAAAAAAGGTATCACGACTGCTCCTAAAATGAGTCTTAGAACTAGAGATTTGATTTCAAAGTCACGAAGTAAATATCTACATCATATTCCATTTTATTCCAAACGGTGTAACTATAAAGGAATATCTTTAGATTCTTCTTTTGAGTTGATAGTTGCTAAAGAATTAGATAAACATGGTATTTCGTGGACTAGACCTAAATTTTTAATATGGATGGATAATAGGCAGAAAAGAAGATATTTTCCAGATTTTTATTTACCAGACTTCGATGTTTATTTAGATCCAAAGAATGATTATTTAATTAAAAAAGATAAAAGAAAACTACAATTAGTAAGAAAGTACAATAAAGTAAAAGTTTTAGTTTTATCAGAATCAAATTTAACATGGGATAAGATTCAAAAAGTAATTAATATATCCTAGTCGGGCCTATAGCACAACGGCAGTGCGACACTCTTATAAAGTGGAATCGGTGGATTACCGAATGATCTCAGTTCGAATCTGAGTAGGCCTACCAATTTTTTAATCGAAAAGGAAAGAGGTGAATATGTGCATACCAAATGAGAATCACTTGAGAAGAGACGTATTGAAAAACGAAGACTATATACCAGAGATGGATTGTAAAGCCGGATATCCAAACAATAGCTTTGAACCATCGAATCAGTATGGTTTACGAGCCACTATAGATCAATTACTTGATGCGGTTGAGCAATTAAGTGTTAATTCATCGTTAAGTAATATTCAGACCACTTTAGATAACTACAATAACCATTTCAAAGAGTTCATGAAAATCATCTGTCAGATGATAACCCGCCTACATGAGCTATCGGACCAGGTAGCCCTCCAGGATAAGGTCCTATCCGCTCTCTTATGCAACGAAACTGCCAGAGACGACTTCAAAGAATATTTGAACAGTCGTTCAACCCTGGATCAGCTTGAAAAAGTCGAATTAATGGACTTAATTAACCGAATAAGTCGATATACGCCTCCAATTAAGACTGAAGAAAAAGTGGATAAATAGGAGAAAATCTTGTATAATAGAAGTGGAGGCAATATGTACGAAGAACTAAAAAATAACCCTGAGAAGTTGGAGAAATTCTTTCATTACCTGGCGTACCGCCATCTGCGGGACCAGGGGAAATGTGGTACAGAGAATTCATGTCCTATTGTGACTCCAACGGATGTGAATAAATTTCTCTCCGAGATTAATAACTACATCGACAACGATACAGGGTTCCATAAAAATTATCTACCCAATTTGAAAAAGCAGAATGAGACGAATCCGGTACAAGAAGGAATATAAGCTTGTAGAAGGTTATCCGTTTGTAAAGCACGAATCAAGCGTTTACAAACAGTTCGTTTTTTTAAAGGACAAAAAGTTTAGGTTTTGGGATACCTTTGCGTTGGACTATCCGCAAGTGTTTGAAACTCTTACAAAAGGCACACCAAGATACGAACTAATCTTAAGGAGAATTGATCGTGTCAAAAGTAAAAAACGGCAGAAAGAGAAAAAGACGAATCGGCAGGAATGGTAAGAGAAAGAAAAAGCGGATCAATAAAAATGGTAGACAGAATTGCAGACTCAAAATATTCGGTACTTGCATTGATACTTTTTATAGGGAGATTAAGAAGTTCTTTTAGTCATGTCACAGGATGAGATAAAGAAACTTTGGAAAAAAAATGAAAGACACAACAGAAGAAAAACATAAGAAAGACGAAAACTTGCATAGAGCCTGTAACTTGGGACATACGAAAGGTGTCATCACAATTGGCTCCAGCCCTCGGTTTGTCTTTTGTCCATCTTGTAGCTCAGACAGTGCTAAAAACGCCGAGAAATTTTATAAAGAATTGGAGAAGAAACAGAAAATTAAGTAAATTCAGTATTGGGGGGATACCATGAACTGGATATGGAC
>JAZGCJ010000305.1:0-2653 GCA_036476895.1 Thermodesulfobacteriota bacterium | reverse complement strand
CGGCAAAGAATAGTTGAAACCAATTGGGATTGCCGAAAGTTGTCTCGGTTTGTTTTTCGTCATTCACCATCAACTTATCGGTTTTTATTTGTACGGGAGTCAGGTTGAGTCGAACCCCGAGGTGATTGCTCAAATTTTCCAGCGATAGATTCTCGTTGATTTTTCTTTTTGCCAGCACACTCCCGTCCGGGTTGCCCGCATCAGGGTCCTGGTAGCCGTTCAGCATAAAACGCTCGCCGTAGTAGTTCAACCTGGGGAAGGCGTTATGGCAGGTCGAGCAACTGGTTTTGTATTTTCTCGCCCATTGAGAAGTCGCATTGGCCTCATTGTTCATACCTGCTATGAGCAAGAAAAATAAAGAGACCCCCAAAATAAATCCAATATTTTTGGTTTTTCCCGACGGTATTTTTAGATTTTTCATGACCGTACCTCCTATTTAATTTAAGATTAATTTTGTTTTTTGTGCTTCATAAGATCCTTAAGAAATAATTATGCCATTCTTTTCAACAAAATAAAAAAGCTGTTTGGGAAGTCACAAACGGCTAAAAAATAGATAGTTAAAGAATTTGTATTATTGATTTAAGCCATTCGATTATTATGCAGCTATTCTTAGATTTGCGAAAAAGCCGTACTGCTTTTTTGTTTTTAGGAAAGCCTTTTTCTTGGGTTACATAAATTATGAGGCAATGATATAATTTCTCAATTCGCTTGAGTTGGGTTACCTATTTTATGAGTCAATCCGGAGTTATTAAAAAGTAATCTTTTGCTGGACTTAATGATTTTACTTAATTAATTTAAAGTTTCTGTAACTCAGAGGAAATTTTGTGGAATACAGTATCCTGATTCTCACTCATATATTAGCAGCTTCAATTTGGACCGGAGGCCATTTGATACTTGCGATCGCAATCGTTCCTGGAGCTTTAAAAAGAAAAGATGTTCAAGTAATTCAAAAATTTGAAGAGTCCTATGAAAAAATTGGTATCCCCGCCTTAATCATACAAATCCTTACCGGCCTACGTCTTTCTTATCTTTTCTTACCAGAGATTTCGGATTGGTTTGGATTCCATAGCAGGGTTTCTACCCACATCACCCTAAAATTCATTTTATTGAGTGTAACATTGTTATTGGCAATTCACGCAAGATTGAGACTCGTACCGAAATTGAATCAAAATAACCTTAGAATGCTTACGATGCACATCTTGGCTGTGACCGTGATTGCGGTTTTGTTTGTAGTTGTGGGAGTTAGTATTCGTGTGGGAGGTTTCTTTTAATTTTGGGATCTGATGGGAAAAACTACGGCGATGCCTTCAACAACTGTGTCGAGCACCGGTTGCCACGATTCATGAAAGATTGAACCCTTTGAACTTACCATTAATGTCCTCAGATTTGGCGAAAAGACATTTATCTGAGCTTTTGGTTTATTCCTCCTTAATCTTGATCCGAACCCCAATATTTTTCAAATATACCTAAAACATAATCCTTGAATCGCGATCGAATCATTTCATTTTCACACTGGTAATCAAATGCCCGGCAAGTATCCTCAACGAATTTCGCTGCTCTGTCACGGGATTTAGAACTGCGTATCTTCACTTCGACCAGCTTGCCATAACGAACAAGCAAGTTGCGCAGCGGTGATTCCTGTTCGGCAATAGTTTGAATGTTATACATTTGGATTTCTCCACAATTGACTTACTTTTCCATTGATTCCCACCGACTTGATGTTTGGTTGAATTATCACATCAGTCTTGATTGAATTTGAAATGAGACAGCTCTTGTGGGCATCGGTAATCGTTTGCCTGGTTTGTTCAATCGCATCATTCGTTTCCACCAATATTGTTGGCCGCAGGTAGATTTTGGTAAATTGATACTTGCCGTCGATAAACTCCAGTAGGCCTTCAGCATGTGTGTTATAGGAAACAATGGGTAGATTCTTGTGTTGAACGAATGCCATAAACGTCGTCATCGTGCAGATGTCAACGGATGCAACGAACAAATCCTCAGGCGTCCAAACACCTTCTTCTCCTTTAAACTCCGGCGGACTGGCCACACGAAAGTCTTGCTTTCCTTTTGAGTGCAAAGTGCCCGAACGGTCGCCTGTCCATTTCAGGTAAGTGTGATAGGTAAAGGTTTTATATTTTATTTTGGGTTTTGAAGTTACTGCTGTCTGTTCCATTTCTATCTCCTCTTAAAGAAAAATTAACTAAATTAAGAGATTAAGAGTATTATTTAGAGCCATACTTGCATATGTAAGAATCTTCTTCATTTTGATTGGCTGGTGCAGAACAGCGAATGCGCCAGCACTCATCGCTTCTGAGGAATTGTCTACCGCTCCGTCAACAGTCATCATGATAACTTTAGATTCCGGTGATTTTTCTATTATCGCATGTAACACTTCTAATCCTGACTTTCCGGGCATATATACATCTTAAAAAATTAAAGGATAGTCTTCCTTTTCTAATATTTGGCTGGCTTGCAAACCGTTTGCTGCTTGACTAACTTTATATCCCGCTCTTTGTAAAATTCTTCTCAATGAACTCCGGAATTCAGAATCATCGTCCACGATAAGAATTCTGTCTTTAGTTTGATTTGACAATCTTTTAATCGCCTGAATCGCTGAAATTTAATTATTACATAAACTCCTTAAGAAATAATT
>JAZGCJ010000304.1:0-13997 GCA_036476895.1 Thermodesulfobacteriota bacterium | reverse complement strand
TATAGAAGGTGCGCTTTCAGCAGAGACAGACCCTGCAAAAATTCCACATGTAATATCTTTTGCAAGGCACTGGCGAAAGTATATTGCTTTTATGCTGGAATATCGTAATAATCCTTTGTTTCATAAGAGGTTATACGTTTCAACCTATGAATCTCTTGTGTTGGATCCTGAGAAATATGTAAAAGAGATGACTGATTTTTTAGAAGTAGAGTTTGATTCCGCTATGCTTGACACAAGTAATTTTAGTCTCCACACAGCTACTGGAAAGAAATGGGGTGGTACATGGGATATTTATCATTCGTCAATAGACATTTGGAGGGAGAAACTCCCCAAGCAGATTATCGAGGTCATTGAATTCATTTGTGATCCTGACATGAGGCTATTAGAATATTTTTCCACTCAGTATACGGAAGCATCAGGGTTATCAGAGAGTGCGCTCCAGTTCATTTTGAGGGATTGTAGAGATTGTGTTGGTTGGCGAACTGATTTTGGTCAGATTGAGAAGGATGTGGGATTTGAACTGACTCGTAAGTCTTTAATATCGAATCGGTACTTGCAATTGGATAGAGAATTAATCGAAAGGTGTTTTCTTTTTAAAGTGGTGTTCGATAATTTAAGGAAGAATTATGCGGTATAACCATGTAAACAATAAGAAAAATAATTTGGACCGAAAACAAGATGTAGAGTAGGTAAACAGCTTGAAACAGAAATCAGAAATTGGAAGAAAGCTAAAAGGGTTGTATGGGGAGGAATATTTTAAAGCCTACATTCGTGATCACAAGAGAGAGGTGTGGTATCGGGCGGAGTATAATCGGATAGTTAAGTTGAAGCCTGATGGTGGCAAGATATTTGATGTTGGATGCGGTTTAGGACTTTTTCTTGATCTGTTTGACAGTGCAAAATGGAAGAAGTACGGAGTTGATATTTCAGATGTTGCGATTGCACAAGCTAGGACACGAGGTATTAGAGTTATGGATTACGAATCAGGGTATGAATACCCAGATGAGAGCTTTGATGTGATTGTCTTTCGAGGAACAATACAGCATATCGATACTCCTTTTGCTGTAATAAAAAAGTGTACCGCTCTTTTGAAGAGTGGTGGAATAATGGCGTTTCTCAGTACCCCTAATTCCAATAGCATTTGTTATAAACTTTTTGGTACATTGCCGTTTCTTAATCCAGAGCATAATTTTCTTATCCCATCGGATACAATGCTGAGGAATGTTCTCAAGAATCTTGGTCTTAATATAGTGGAAATTAGATTTCCATACCTTGAGACCCCTTACGCACGTCCTTTGAGAGACCATATCTATTTTTTACTCCGCTGTTTTGGAATTCCGGTAACATTTGCTTTCTGGCATAATATCATGGAAATTTATGGAATAAAGCCGTAATGATTGGATGGGCATGAAAATGAATTACTCGGCTTATTGAGATAAAAATTATGAAGATTGATAAGACAGACAAGTCAGAGAGAAGCGGGATGGAAAAGGACACGGTTGCGAGCCAAGAGGTTTTTGATTATTACGAGAAAAACTGGAGGCAAATCGTAGCATGTTATGACATAGGTGCTGATGGACTTCCATGTGATCCGGCCTTTTATAGAAGACTTATCTATTTAAGGATTCTTCGCGAGATGAAAGTAAACAATATATTGGATGTCGGTTGTGGCAGTGGAAGAACGGTACTCGATGCATTACAGATGAATAGAGAGGTTAAGGGTATTGAACCAATTGGGCCTCTAATGAAAGCGGCAAAGGTACTATTGGTAGAAAATGGCCAGAATCCAGATTTGATTGAACAAAATGAGATATTCGACCTTAAGGGCTGGGAGGCTGATACCTTTGATACTGTTGCCGTGCTGAGTGTGCTTCCTCATGTGTGTTTGGATAAATGGGACTTAACTCACCAATACTTGGTGCGTCTTATTAAAAAAGGTGGGTATTTCATAGCGTCATACAGAAATGACCTCTTTGATCTATTTACGTTCAACAGTTTCACAATAGATTTTATTGTAAATTCCTTGTGGGATTGTGAAGTCGGTCAACCGCTTAAGTCCCCGAAAATTGTAAGTGCACTTAAGGGACTTATCCGAAATCCAGATATTCCTGGTCCATTTCACACTTGCGCCAAGGATAAAACATTTGGTAAGTTGACTCGCATTAACTCGAATCCCTTGGAAATGACTTCGTATCTCTCTAGATTTGGCTTAGAGGTTCTAAAGACGTATTTTTACAATTATCATTGTGTTCCTCCCTTGCTTGATGAAGCCAACCAGGATTTTCGCACTATATCGCATAAGATGGACATGGAAATGGTTGAAGATTGGCGTGGTAATTTTTTAGCAAGCACGTTCGTAATATTGTCAAGAAAGCCATAATGAGAGAATATCCAGTCCCTTAATCATAGGCTGGTTAACGACGACGTACTGTATATGGAGTACATGAATGACTGAACGAAAAAGACGTATGAAGTCTATCGTTAACGATATTTGGTTTCTTGAAAGAAACATTGTATCCGATGGTCTGGATCGTGCCTTAGACCGATTAAAGGCTGAGTTGCCATTAATAGTACACAATTATTCAAGCGGTACTGAAGTATGGACATGGATCGTACCAGAAAAATGGACGTGCTACGAAGCTTATTTGGAAAGTATGAATAGGGTACGATTGATAGACTATAAGGATCACCCTCTTCACTGTGCAAGTTATTCTTCATCCTTCGAGGGAGTGGTAACCCGGGAAGATCTTTTCCAGCATCTTCAAGTTCATTCCAGTTTGCTTGATGCAATTCCTTATGCGTGGAAACATCATCAGAGCGATTGGAGTCTCTGCTGTACCGCCGAGCAGAAAGAGAGGTTGAAAGATGAGAAGTATCGGGTTGTGATACGAACTAAGCATTCTCCTGGAATATTAAAGGTCGGTGAATTTCTTGTAAAAGGAGAAACGGACAGTGAATTCGTTTTGTGTGCCCATCTATGTCATCCATGCATGGTGAATGATGATCTATCTGGAGTTGTGGTGGCTATGGAGGTAATGCGAAAGTTAGCAACTTTTCCGACGCTACGATACACATACCGCCTGTTACTCACACCAGAGACTATTGGAAGCATTGCATGGTTGAGTAGTCATGAAGATATAATTCCCAAGATTAAGGGTGGTTTGTTTCTAGAGATGCTAGGAACGAATTGCCCTCATGCTCTACAGATGTCCTTCAATGGTAACACTGAAATCGACAAATTCTTACTTTATGCACTCAAAGAGTGTGATCCTGATTCATGGCATGGTCCCTTTAGACAGGTAATTGGAAATGATGAAAGACAATTCAACGCTCCAGGTGTACGTATACCTATGCTATCAATATCCCGTGTATTTCGTCCAGAAACAGGAAAATGGCCGTATCCAGAGTATCATTCCAGCAAAGATACGCCTGACTTCATCTCGTATGAACGGCTCGATGAATCCGTAAATACGGTCCTTCACATGATTAAGAGGCTTGAGGAGAACTGCTATCCGGTTAATCTCTACCGAGGTGAATTATGCTGTTCCAGATACGGGCTTTTCATTGACTTTTATCAAGATCCAAAAGGTAACCGCAGTTTGTTCGATATGATTCAAATGATAGACGGCACGAGAACCGTCAGTCAAATCGCTGATGCTTGCAATCTTTCCTTTGATTCAGTGATGGAATTGCTAAGGAAGCTTGAGGATCTAAAACTGGTTTATTTTAGCAACTTTCCTGTGGACACTCAAGAAAGGTTTTCAGTGGCACGTCGCTCATTGCGAAACGTTGAATAGTTATTTATTAATTGAAGACAAAGGCCATTGTATTTGAAAATCTTAAAAATCGGCATATTCCACTTATCTGCTGGTATTTAAGGTGTAACTACGAAGTTTATTATCTAAATACAGTACCAATTGACCCTGCCAAGAAACTGTTATACAAATTAAGTTTATCCAAGAGAATTCTTTATCTGACGGTGGATGAGTATCCCTATGTTAATATCAGTTCTGTTGCGAATAAGGCATTTGAGGTCACAGATTTTCTATTCGATCGAATATACAGAGAGACGTTATCGGTAGTGAAACGCATGCTTAGCCTTTACAAGTCAAAAGATGTGCACTTAGCCTTTAAGAAGCAGCTACTCTCCGAACTGACAGAATATTTTCACTGCCAGTTTCTACGATACCAAACGCAAAAACTGCTGCCCGAACTGAAAAAATTGGCCTTCGTGCCTGAGCGTGCCACAGATGCGCTGGTAACCTTCAGATATGATAAAGCTTTTAGGAATTTAAAGCAATTTGAACGAATTAAAGCTAATACTGTAGGTTTTCCTTGGTGGTCACACCTGTCAGGAATGCTGAAAACGGTTTGGATGAAGATGAAGGTGAGTGTATTTTGTATGTATACTATGATAAGTGCAGTATATAGACACTCTCGTTTCCTTAGAAAACCTTTAACACGCCGGGAGTATGAATATGCTATTACAATCATGTCCCCGTTACGAGAATTCGCTAATAACATTCGGGGTTATGATTTTCTGCTTGATGGCAAAAGGATTCGTAAGGAAAATACAATATTTATACCTATTGCGCGGCTTAGCAAGCAGTGTATCCAAACCATGGAGAAAAAAGGTTTTAACATTGCAAATAGTGCAAGTGTTATCCCATGTGATGTGATTTGGCAGGTTATTGTAAATGGTTGGGTTGTATTGGCTAGAATGGTTCAAATGCCTTTGTGGGCTGCTAGAGTAACAGCAAGGCTCTTAAACCAGTACTTGGTTTGGAATGCGCTTTTACATAAGAATGGCATCAGGCAATTAATAACGTATTGCGATTTTGGCGTGGAGCATATTGGCAGGAATATACTATTGAAGTATAATGGTGTTCGCACATGGTATTACCTGGACACAGAAAACTTAGGAGCCCTAAATTTTAGAAATAGAGATTGTCATCCTCGCCGACATCATTTCTGGGGTTATTTGTACTATGATAATTTTGTGGCCTGGTCCCCGAGAGTCATAGAATACCATCAAGCGCATAAACAAGTAATTGGTAAATACTACGCTTTGGGTTGTCTCTGGTCTGAGCATATTCGATTGTTGCGTCAAGGTAATATTCCCTCCCATTTGCGAGACACTCTGTCCACGGTTGGCTATTCTGAGAAACAAAAAATAATTGGAGTATTCGATAGTTCTTATGTTAACTCTTCACTCACTAATTATCAAGATGGTGTAGCTTTTGCCCTGGCAATAGAAAAGCTGCTGGAACATTTACCAGACATTTTTGTGATTTGGAAAGAAAAAAAACCACGTTGGGTTCATCAGAAAAGCAATGATTTTAACCTCGTTTCTCTTTACGATCGTCTAGCAAACAATCCACGTTGTTATTTTGTTGGCTATGATACTTCAGCAGCTGAAGTACAAGCTTTAAGTAGCCTTGTAATATCTTTTCCATTTACATCATCTACCGTTGAAGCAATTGGAGCAAAGATCAGGGCAATTTTCTATGCTCCTAATGAAAAGTATTGGGAGTCGTATTTTGAGAAAATTCCAGACCTTGTGGCCCACAATCATATGGAACTTTTCCGTATAGCTGAAAAACTTCTGTACCACACTACCTCCAGCGAATACGAAAATTACATAGAAAAACATATGAAAGGCCAGATTGATCCTTATCTGGATGCAAATGCAATTACAAGGTTCAGAAATCTTATAGCATCTTCGTAAATGGCAGACAAAGAGCAACAGGTCAAGAATAGTTTCATTTATCTCATCCCCGTAATAATTAGCAGTCTGATCCCTCTGTTAACGCTTCCCGTTTTTACCCGCATACTAACGAAAGAAGATTTTGGGGTTTTTGCACTCGCACAGATTTATGCTGTTTTTATGAGTGGGCTTGCCAACTTCGGCCTGATTGTTAGTTATGAACGCAATTTCTTTCAATACAGAGATCAGAAGAAGGCATCGGAACTTTTATATTCGACGTTGATTTTTGTAATTACCGCTTTTTCAGTTTTTGTCTTTTTAACATATCTGTTTAAATCCCACATTTCAAGTTTGATTATAGGTACATCTCAACACTCTAGCTTGTTATTCTGGGCCTTTTGTGCTGTTGGATTTGCGAGTTTCAAAACCTATTATTTAACATATTTTAAAAATATAGAAAATGCTAAAAGTTTCACCAGATATACTATTTATGAAAGTCTAATAGGGGCTTTTTCATCTCTTTTCCTGGTAGCGTATTTGCGCATAGGGGTTATTGGTCTTGTTTGGGGTCAATTGTTGGCAAGTTTTATTATTTTTATTATTCTGACAACTAATTTTTTAAAGATTCTTCCATTTTCTTTTAATTGGCTGATTCTAAAAGAGTCACTAAAGCTGAGTTATCCACTTACCCCGAGGGTTTTTATTGGTGTGATCGGGCAACAGTTTGACAAGTACATGATCGGACTGCTTGCTACAATTGGAGGTGTGGGAATATACAGCATTGGGCAGAGAATTTCATATATGGTTTTTACTTATATGACAGCTATTCAGAACGTATATGCCCCACAGGTTTATAGAAGAATGTTTGATAAGGCAGAGAAAGGTGGGGAATCTATAGGGGTGTACCTAACCCCATTTGCTTTTTTATCCATTGCTGCGGCCTTAATGATCTCGCTATTTTCTGAGGAAATTATAAGTATTTTAACGCCGAAGTCTTATCACGGAGCTATTGATATTGTAATTATATTGTCTATGTTTTATGGTTCCATGTTTTTTGGCAAGCAACCACAACTTATTTTTGCTAAAAAGACACACATAACTTTACTTCTTTCTATTGTTGCTATAGCATTGAATATAGGGCTAAATATTCCTTTTATTATGAAGTGGGGAGTTATCGGTGCTGCATGGGCCACACTTATGGCTGGTTTGATTTCTGGAGCAATTTCACTTGTAGTTTCCCAACACTATTATAAGATTAAATGGGAATATAGAAAAATAGGTTTAATATATTTAATATTCTTTGCTTCATCGATTTTAATGGTTATTTTGAGAAATTTAGATGTTGTATATGCAATTCGATTAATGGTCAAATGCATATCGATTACATTATATATATATCTTGGTACTAAGATAAAGGTTGTTACTATGGAGAACTATGTTTTAATAAAAAATATGATCCCATTAAGAAAAATCGCTTTTTTCCATTGAAGTTATGGTTTTTATATAAATCTGATTGTGAAAAATATCCTTTTAAAAAATCTTGTCCGAAAACAAGCTATTTGGTTTTTCTGGATTATAATTTCTAACCACTTACATTAATATTTGGATAGTAGTTATCATGCAAGAAAAAAAAATAGATGATGATATAAAAGTCTCAATAATTGTCAGAGCTTTTAATGAAGAAAGGCATATCGGTAAACTTTTTTATGAGCTTTTCCATCAAAAAACTTCTTTTAGATATGAAGTAATATTAATTGATTCAGGTTCTACAGATGCCTCACTGGATATCGTAGCGAAATATAATCAAGTAATTGTTGTACAAATTTCGCCTGAAGATTTTTCATTTGGATATTCGCTGAACAAAGGTATAGAAAAAGCTCATGGGGAGTATTGTGTTTTTATTAGCGCTCATTGCTATCCTGTCAGTAAAAATTGGTTGCAAAAATTAATCGAACCTTTTAATGACAATAAGGTGGCCTTGGTTTATGGGAAACAACGTGGAAATCATAATACCAGATATTCAGAGTGTCAAATTTTTCGTAAATGGTTTCCGGATAAAAGTGTAAAAAGACAGGATCTTGCTTTTTGTAACAATGCGAATGTGGCTATACGAAGAGACATTTGGAAATTTAACAAATTTAACGAAAAACTAACAGGCCTGGAGGATATAAATTGGGCGAGGGAAGTTATAACAAAGGGATATTATTTATCATATTCGTCCGAAGCAGAAATTGTACATGTACATAATGAAACATGGGGTCAAGTTTATAGAAGGTATGAAAGAGAGGCGCTGGCTTTTAATGAAATTTATCCAAACGAAACATTTACTTTCTTTGATTCTATAAAATTATTTTTACTAAATACGTCTAAAGATTATTCTCAAGGATATCGTGAAGGGAAATTGTTTTCAAATATTCTAGATATACCCATATTCAGGTTTCTACAGTTTTATGGGACTTACAAAGCACATAGCTATAAGAAGAAAGAAATTCCCTCAGAACTAAAGCATCGCCTGTACTATCCAAGAAACCCGGAAGTATTTACGTTTGAGAGAAAAAGATTAATTCCAGAGAGAGAGGGTGAACATAGAGAGATTTTTGATGTTTCTCGTCCTTTATCTCCAAATCTTCCTGTTTGGCCGGGTGATTCTCACTTTAAATTGGAGTATATAAAAAACAACACCGAACATGGAGTAAATGTAAGTCAGGTTACATTCAATGTTCATACAGGTACCCATATTGATGCACCTTCTCATTTTATTCCAAATGGTAAAAGATTGTTAGATATTCCCCTAAGTCGCCTAATTGGAGAGGCATATGTTTTAGAATATTTTGGAAAAGAATCAGTATCAAAAGATTTTTTTCAAGATACTTTTATTCCAGAAGGTTGTATCAGACTTCTATTGAAGACGTTGAACTCTGCTGAACCAAACAATAATTCGAAGTGCTTCAATGAAGACTTTGTTGCCATAACTCCTGATGGTGCAAAATGGCTTGTAGATTATGGTATAAACTTAATCGGAGTGGATGGGCCATCTGTTCAACAATATAATGACAAAGACAACTCTACTCATACAATTCTAATGGAAAACGATATTATAATTATAGAAGGCATAAATCTCTTATCCGTTTCACAAGGAATATATGATCTTATTGCTCTTCCCCTTAATATTCCTGAGGCCGAAGGCGGGCCTGCACGAGTAATTTTAGTTGAGAAATAATTACAGTACAATTATGAATAAAGTCCTTATAACAGCTCCATATATGCTAAGAGAGAGGGAAAAAGTAGAACAATTATTTTCTGGCTTCTCTCTTAATCTAGATTGGGCTGAAGTCAAGGAAAGGCTTGGAGAGAATGAACTGTTATCAGTAATAGGCAAATATGATGGAATTATTTGTGGAGATGATAGATTTACAGAGTCTGTTATTGATGCAGCTACCCGTTTAAGAGTTATTGTAAAATGGGGTACGGGAATTGATTCTATTGATAAAGAATATGCTAATAAGCGAAATATTTTAGTATATAATACCCCAGACGCTTTTGCAGCTCCAGTTGCGGATACAACCTTAGGAATGATCCTCTACTTTTCTAGGGGTTTAAAGCAAAATGATGATATTATGAAAATGGGAGGTTGGGATAAACCACAGGGTTATGCTCTTTCAGAAAAAAAGATAGGCATAATAGGATTAGGTAACATAGGAACAGCGGTTGCCAAGAGACTTTGTGTCTTTGGAACAACCATTTTTGCCAACGATATTGTTGCAAAAGATCCATCTATTATTGAAAAATATTGTATACATATGGTCAGTAAGGAAGAAATATATGAACAATGCGATTTTATAACGCTTCATTGCGATTTGAATGAAAGCAGCCATCATCTTTTGAATGGAAAGATCTTTGCCGAAATGAAAAATACTGCCTATATAATAAATACATCCAGAGGTCCTATAATCAAAGAAGATGATTTAATTGAAGCCTTAAGAGAAGGTATTATTGCTGGAGTTGGTTTAGATGTTTTTGAACATGAACCTCTTCCGGCCGACAGCCCACTGAGGAAAATGAGTAATGCCATTTTGTCTTCACATAATTCAAACTCTAGTCCGGTGCATTGGCAAAATGTCCATGAAAACTCAATCAAGATGCTTTTGAAAGGTTTAGGTATTGAATAAAACGGTTTATATATCTGGTGCTGAGGGAGGGCTAGGAAAAGCTCTTTGCGAGGTTTTTAAAAAAGACGGATGGATGGTTATTGGTACTGATATTAAACCCTGTACTCATGCTAATTGTGATTTCTTTTTCCAGGAAGATGTTGCTAATTCTGGATCAATGAGAAGAATACATGATTGTCTAAAGAAAAAAGGGATATTTATCCAATGTTTAATCAATAACGCTGCTATTCAGCTAGAAAAAAAGTTATTAGAAACAACTGAAGAAGAATGGAATGCGGTGATACAAACCAATATAGGATCAATTTTTTTATCTACTAAATATCTTTTTGATCTTTTAAATCATTGTTCTATCATAAATATTGCATCAGTTCACTCGCGAGCAACCTCAAAAGGACTTGCAGCTTATGTCGCTTCTAAAGGCGCTGTTACATCGCTAACCAAGGCTATGGCGCTAGAACTTGCAGACCATGGGATACGTGTTAACGTGATTATACCAGGTGCCATTGAAACAGAAATGCTGCGAAAGGGTTTGGGTAGAAATAAGGATCCGGAAAATGCAATAAAGGAATTAATAAAAGCAATCCCATTAGGAAGAATTGGCAATCCTTTTGATGTGGCTCACCTCGCACTCTTTCTTGCAGAAAATAAACAATCATCATACATAACGGGCCAAGAATTTGTATGTGATGGAGGGGTTCTAGCAAAGTTGGGTTCTGAATAAATTAGTTTTACGAGTATGTTAAGGCAAGTATTGTTTTAAAAATAAAAGGGAAATACCTTATGAAAACTATCGGTATCATTCCCGCACGTATGGCCAGTAGTCGTTTTCCTGGGAAGCCACTTGCTAAAATATGCGGTATTACTATGATTGAGCATGTATATAAAAGGTCTCTTATGTCAAAGAGTCTTGATGATGTTTATGTTGCTACGTGTGATTTAGAAATAAAAAATACTGTTGAAGCTTTTAGTGGTAAAGTTGTGATGACGAGGGATTCGCATGAAAGGGCATCGGATAGAGTTGCTGAAGCCATAAATAAACTTGAGAACAAATTAGATTATATAATTGACGTCGTAGTGATGATTCAAGGTGACGAAACAATGATTTACCCTGAGATGATTGATGAAGCAATTAAGCCATTGAATATAGACAAAAATATTTTGGTTGTAAATCTTATGTCTTCTCTCAAAACGAGAGAAGAACATGAGGATGCAAATGAAGTTAAAGTGGTAGTGGATAAGGACAAATTTGCAATGTATTTTTCACGTGAACCTATCCCTTCCAGGAAGAAAGGAGCAAGAGAAGTGCCCATGCTAAAACAGGTTTGTATAATCCCCTTTAGAAAAGATTTCTTGATTGAGTTTAACAAACTCCCGCAAACACCTCTTGAGATCATTGAGTCTGTAGACATGCTTCGGGTATTAGAAAATGGTTATAGAGTTAAAATGGTATTTACTCAATATGAGACCTACAGTGTTGATACTGTCGAGGACTTAAAAAAAGTGGAAAGTTTAATGGTTAATGATCCTTTAATAAAAGCTTATGCAAAGTGAGAGGTATTGTGGATAAGTGAGAAAATATTTGGTGACAGGAGCAGCTGGTTTTGTTGGTTCTGCAATTGCGCAAAGATTAGTAAATGAAGGGCACGAAGTGTGGACTATTGATAACCTTAGTACAGGGTTTAAAGCAAATATTCCTAAGGGTGTAGTATTTATAGAAGGCGATTGCCAGGAAATAGATAGTATTAGGCAGTTGAATGGTACAAAATTTAATGCAATCTTACACTTTGCAGGTCAATCTTCAGGTGAGATAAGTTTTGATAACCCTGTATATGACCTTCGTACCAATACGGAGTCGACATTAAGATTAATAAGTTATGGCCTTGAGAATGGATGCGATTGTTTTATTTATGCAAGTTCTATGTCTGTATATGGAGAGGTAGAGGACAAAGCGATATCAGAAGACCATGCCACAAAAACACTGTCATTTTATGGTGTGGGCAAGTTGGCAAGTGAAAATTATTTGAGAATATATGAGTCAATGGGATTGAAGCCTACGTCCTTGCGTTTCTTCAATGTCTATGGCCCTGGACAAAATTTGCGTAATTTACGGCAGGGAATGGTGAGCATCTTTCTTGCACAACTTTTAAAAAACGATAAAGTTGTAGTAAAAGGTTCGTTAGACCGATTCAGAGATTTCATTTTTATTGATGACTGTGTCAATATTGTGATGGGAATTATCGAAGATAAACATTCTTATGGAGGCATTTATAATGTAGGTACAGGAGTTAGAACAACTGTGAAAATGCTCTTAGATAAAATGATGGAAATAAGTGGAGTGTGTAAGGATATAGTTATAGAAAAAGGGACTCCTGGTGATCAGAAAGGAATTTATGCTGATATATCATTGGCTAAGTCTAAATTGGGCTTTAAATATGAATATAGCCTAGATGAGGGGCTGGCAAAAATGATTCTATGGGCAAAAACGTTTTTGTAGATAGTGGAGAAGTTGTAAATGATTAAACCCAATTGCAGGTTTTGTAACGCAGAACCATCGCTACAATCAATTAAGGGAGAGTTCGTGTATGGAGGAACTTCTGAACAGCACTTTTGGAAATGCGATGGCTGTAAGATGATTTATCTTTTTCCACCTCTTTCTGATGAAGAGGATTTGTCATTTTATAAAAAGGAATTTGAAAAATACATGGAGCAAAGGACTGGACAGGATAAGGATTGGTCTAGTCCGGAAAAACATTTCATATCCAATCAACAAGAAGCTAGAAGGAGAATGTCTTTTCTTGAGTCTTATTTAACAGAGGGACAAAAGATGTTGGAAATAGGGTGTTCTTCAGGTTTTATGTTGAGTTCATTAAAAGATAAAGGAATAGATGTTTATGGCCTTGACCTTTCCGATGTATTTATTGAGTATGTTAAATCAAAAGGAATACACATATATAAGAACTGTGAAGAGTTGGAGAAAAAACATGATTTAGATTTTGATCTCATCATACATTACTATGTTTTAGAGCATATAGGAAATCCTGTTGAGTTTACCAAACAATATATGGCGTTGTTAAATGACAACGGCAAGATGATATTTGAAGTACCATGTGCAACAGACCCTCTTATTGAATTGTATAAGGTGCCCGCCTTTAACAAATTTTACTGGTCAGTCGCACATCATTGGTATTTCAACAGAGAAAGCTTAGCAAGTCTCCTGGAAAAAACAGGCTATAGTTTTGAATTATTCCCTGAGCAAAGATATGATATTTCCAATCACATGACATGGATGTTGGATGGGAAGCCGGGTGGTCTGGGAAGGTATAATCACATTTTCGGAGAAGAACTAAATACATTATATAAGCGACAGATGAAAAAAAATTGGCTATGTGATACGATCGTTGCAGTAGTTATAAAAAGTTGAATGTCTATGTTGAAAGCGATTATTAAAAATATTTTTAACGAATTGGGATATGAAGTAACAAGCAAAAAAGGCTTTCCACAAGCATATTATGAAATTGACAGAAGGTTTCATGAATTATACGACCATGCACAGGAAAAATGTCAAATGGCACAAACGGATAATACTTTAAGAAGGCAAAGACACTATACTCTAAATTATTTGTTGTGGAATACCAATATTGAACAAGGAGATGTTTGTGAATTAGGTTGCTTTCGTGGCTTGTCTGCATATCAAATTGCAAGTCATATACATTCCGTCAATAGAGACATTGTCTTTCATGTTTTTGATTCGTTTGAAGGACTCTCCGAATTTAGTACTAATGACATCCTTAATGAAAAAAATGGAAATACAGACGTAAGAAGAAAGCAATTTGCATGTTCCTTAGAAACGGTGAAAGCCAATTTAAAAGATTATAATTTTATTAAGTACTATAAAGGTTGGATACCGGATCGCTTTGCAGAAGTGAAGAATAGACAATTTTCCTTTGTCCATGTGGATGTGGACCTCTATCAACCTATTTATGACTCCTTTCAATTCTTTTACCCAAAATTAATCAAGCATGGGGTGATGGTCTTTGATGACTATGGCGAGACACATTTCCCAGGGGCTAAGAAGGCTATTGACCAATGTGTAGCCATGTTTGATAATCCTTTTTTTATAC
>JAZGCJ010000303.1:0-6345 GCA_036476895.1 Thermodesulfobacteriota bacterium | reverse complement strand
AATTACCTCACAGAACCATGGATTTGCCGTAGACCCCGATTTCCTGCCCAAGGATGTCGAAGTTACTCATATAAACCTTAATGACAATACCGTCGAGGGGATAAAGCACAAGGATATTTCAGCTTTTTCGGTACAGTACCATCCTGAGGCCTCACCGGGACCGCAGGATTCGTCTTATTTATTTAATAAATTCATTTGTGAAATGGAAAAGTTTAATTGCTGATTATAAAACGTATCAAGCGTCCTTATCTTTAATAATGCTTCCAGCAAAATTTTCGGCTTTATCAATCCCATCTGTATATTCCATAAATTAGTACAATTTAAAAATCTACCCAAAATAAATTTATTTACTAGAAATCAATAGGAGTTAAAGTTGGAAAGTTCATTAACTAACCGTAATAATTGAACAATATTAGAATTCTTATTATAAGTAAACACCAAAATAGTAGTCCCTAAGTGCATCCACCTGTTCTTCTGTTACGAAATGAATGGGCCTTGATTCCCTCACAATCTCAAGCGCTTTGTCGTACTGAACTTTAAACTCATTTATAATATAAGAAGCAAGCATCAAGTTGGTTCTTCCCATTCCCGCGTGACAATGTACCACTATAGAATTTCCTTTATCAATTTCCTCTTTAACAAAAGACACGAACTCAACAAAGTCTTCTAATCTTGGGGCTTTAAAATCATCAATTGGAATATGCTTAATTCTAAAGGAATCATTTATATTTTCATAAAAAATTTCTTCCTCGAGATTTATAATTACATTAATATCCTTATCAGTTAAGAATGAATAATCGTTTTCAAGTCCGTCAAAAAGGCCCGGTCTCTCCATACCTGCAATTCTATTTTCTAATACCCAGGAAAATCTTTTAGGCATTTGAGTTAATCTCCTTTTTAATCTTTGAAACAAATATATCTGCCAGTCTTGTTGGTTCGGGAATTCTATAACCCCTGTAACAAGCTAATGCTATTTTCATCGAAGTTTTAAGTCCTACCTTATGACCTACCGAAACGTAAACTGGTTTAATATTATATTTAGTCCTTAGAACCACACCCAGAGTTTCGTCTTTTGATGATTTGAGAAAGGAATAGGAGCCCTTCTCAACCCCCGGTTCTGTATAATTACCGCATAATTTTTTCTTTCCCACCCCTATTGTAGGAATATCAAGCAATACTCCTATATGACAGGCAATCCCAAAACTTCTTGGATGAGCAAGGCCTTGACCATCTATCATCATAATATCAGGCTTGTTATTAAGTTTCTTATAGGTTTCGATAATTGATGGCCCTTCCCTGAAAGCCAGTAACCCAGGAATATAGGGGAAACTTTCTTCAGTTATACTCCAAGCTTTTTCAATTATTTCAAGGTCAGGATATTTAAAAACAATAATTCCACACACCAGTTTTTTATCTTTCGTGAGTATTGCAAGATCGGCACCAGCTATAGTTTTGATTCTTTTAAATCCATTCTTTTTTACAACCCTTTTGGATAGATCCCTTTGAAGCTCAAACGCCTCTTTTACTTTTAGAGGTTTTTCACTACAAATTACATCAATCCTTTTTAAATCCTTCTTGTTCATAATCTACAGTTTTAGTTTAAAATTATAATAAAAATTAACATATGATAGACAACAAATTCAAAAAAGAAAAAATCAGAGTAAACGGAGTCGAGATCAATACTGTTCACGGCGGGAAAGGCGACCCCCTTTTGCTTATGCATGGATACCCGCAAACCCATTTTATGTGGCATAAAACGGCACCAAAGCTTTCTGAACATTTTTATGTTGTTTGTCCGGATTTAAGAGGATATGGCGACAGCTCGAAACCAAAAGGTAAACCTGATCATTCAAATTACTCAAAAAGAGTTATGGGACAGGACATGATAGAAGTAATGGACAGACTGGGATTCCGCAGTTTCAATGCTGCCGGGCACGACAGGGGTGGAAGGGTTCTGCATAGAATGTGTCTTGATTTTCCCCAGAATGTAAAAAAGGCTTGTGTTATGGATATTGCACCAACACACCACATGTTTAAAACCACAGACAAAGATTTTGCCACCGGTTACTATCACTGGTTCTTCTTAATTCAATCCGACGGATTACCCGAAAAAATGATAGGAGCCAATCCGGAATACTACTTAAAAGAAAAGCTGAAACGCTGGAGTGGCCCCAATACGATATTTGATCCTGATGCCGTTAAAGAATATGTCCGGTGCTTCAGCGACCCTAATGCAATTCATGGCAGCTGTGAAGATTACAGGGCCGCAGCGGCAATTGATTTAAATCATGATGAAGAAGATATGCACAAAATAATCACATGCCCAATTCTTGTTCTGTGGGGAGAAAGAGGTTTTATTAATAAAACTTATGATGTAATAAGCACCTGGGAAAAAAGAGCAGAAAACTTAAGAGGCAAAGCTTTGGACTGCGGTCATTTTCTGCCGGAGGAGAAACCGGAAGAAATATACAATGAGCTGAAAGATTTCTATCTTGAATAATTACATTTTTTATTAATAAAAAATATGTACTTAGCCACAGAGGGCACAGAGGAAAGAAGAGTAAAAATTGGATTATGGATTAGGGGATATGGATTATGTTAAAGTCGAAACAGGATTAGGGATTATGGGGTATGGATTATGTGAAAGAATAAATATGTAATACACATTGAGATTAGAGATTCGTTGAGACTAATTGTCAACCCTGAAATTACTCCCCCCTGTCATCCCCGAATGTATCTATCGGGGATCTATATATTTTAAAAGAATGAAAAATTACATAGCCACAGAGGACACAGAGTTTTTAAAGAATAGACAAAAATAAATCATTAGTTTGTGTTTTATCAGTTTGTATTTCTCTCTCTTCTTTTCTCTGTGAGCTCCGTGGCCTATAAGTTTTTTTGCCAAAGAGGGCTCAGAGTATATAAAGAATAGCTCACGACATATAGGCATTAATTTGTCCATGCAAGCAAAATTCGGTAGAATCAAACGGAACTAAAAACCATTTACAAAGATATAAACTATGAAGCTAAGTATGGCTTTCGTAATGGATCCGGTTGAAACGATTAATATCGAAACAGACACGACATTTGTGCTAATGCTGGAGGCTCAGGCACGTGGACACGATGTATGGTATCTGGAACTCAAGGACCTCTATGTAAAAGATGCAAAAGCATTCGGAAATGCAAGAAAGATTATTTTAAAGAGGGCAGAGGACTATTACAGCCTCGGAGAGGTTCACACATTTGAGCTCGAGAGCTTCGATGCGATATGGATAAGGAAAGACCCTCCCTTCAATCAGGACTATATCTACTCGACCTACATACTTAGCCTGATTGATCAAAACAAAACAAAAGTAATAAATAACCCCAAAGGGCTTAGAGAATCGAACGAAAAGCTCTATACACTCTACTTCCCCGAATGGATCCCAAAATCGGTTGTGACCAAAGATATATCACAACTTGAAAGCTTTTTAAGCGAAGCCGGCGGCGAGATAGTGGTAAAACCGCTTGATGGGCACGGCGGTGAGGGTGTTTTTTATGTAAGCCGGGACGATAGGAATGCAAACGTAATATTAGAAACTATTACGAAATTCGGTACAGAGTACGTTCTGGCCCAAAAGTTTATAGAAAAGGTGTATGAAGGTGATAAGAGGATAATACTTTTAAATGGTGACCCCCTTGGAGCAGTACTGAGGATACCCAAGCCCGGCGGGGAATTCAGGTGCAACTTCCATTCGGGAGGTAGCCCCGCTAAATCGGAGCTTACGGAGAGAGACTTAGAGATATGTAGCTCACTAGCACCGAGGTTGAGAAAAGACGGGCTTTACTTTGTCGGATTAGACGTCATAGGAGGCTATGTAACTGAGATTAACACAACCAGTCCTACCGGAGTCCAGGAGATTAATAATTTGAACGGTACTAAGCTCGAGGTACAAGTCATAGATTTTGTCGAAGAGATGTGTACAGCTTGAATTATTTAAACAACAACTCATAATCTCATATGCAATGATGCGATATATTAGGAGTTAATACATGGAAATAAAAAAGGATGATGTAAAACACGTCGCGGAACTGGCCAGAATAGAACTCAGTGAAGAAGATATCGAAAAGTTTACCAAACAGCTGGGAAACATTTTAAACTACATAAGCAAGTTGAATGAGCTCAACACTTCAAATGTAGAACCAACTTCACACGTTTTAGATGAATCAACTCCCCTCAGAGACGATATAGTTGAGGATTGGCTGTCGAAAGATGAAGTATTAAAAAATGCACCAAAAGAAGAAAATGGCTTCTTCGTTGTGCCAAAGATAATTGACGAATAGCAAGAACCAGGGGTAAACAGATGAGTCTCGCGTTTTTAACAATTAAGGAAGCCTCGAAACTAATATCAAAAAAAGAAATTTCCCCACTCGAGCTTACAAACTCAGTTTTAGAAAGAATTCAAGAATATGATAAAAAGTTAAATTCTTATATAACCGTCTTAGAAGAAAACGCTATATCCTCAGCCAAAAAAGCAGAAGAAGAAATTCAATCGGGTGAATATAAAGGACCTCTCCACGGAATTCCGATATCACTAAAAGATATTTTTATTACCAAGGAAATTAAAACCACTTGCGGCTCTGGGATGTTGGAGAACTTTATACCACCATATGATTCCACCGTTGCGAAAAAACTTGCTGAATCGGGAACCATCCTATTAGGTAAAAATAATATGGACGAGTTTGCTATGGGTTCCTCAACAGAAACATCTTATTTCGGTCCTACAAAAAATCCCTGGGACATCGAACGAGTTCCCGGAGGTTCAAGCGGAGGATCAGCTTCTGCTACCTGTGCATCACTATGCCTTGCATCAATTGGTACAGACACCGGTGGGTCAATCAGGCAACCTGGAGCCTTCTGCGGTGTCGTTGGAATGAAACCAACTTACGGAAGGGTCAGCAGATTTGGAATGATAGCGTTTGCATCATCTTTGGACCAAGCCGGACCGTTAACGAAAACAGTTGAAGACACCGCAATTATACTCAACTGTATATCCGGCAAAGACAAGAGGGATTCAACATCAGTTGACATTGAAATTCCCGATTTCACTAAATATCTGAGAGATAATTTAAAGGGAATCAAGGTAGGAATACCTAAAGAATACTTTATAGAGGGTATTAATGAAGAAATTGAATCTGCCGTAAAAGATGCGATTAAAATAATTGGAAATTTAGGTGCTGAGGTAATTGAAATTTCTCTGCCACATACAGAATATGCTGTGTCTACTTACTACATTATCGCACCTTCCGAGGCCAGCTCAAACCTCGCCCGATACGACGGGGTTAAATATGGTTTCAGATCTGAGAATGTAAATGATCTTAGAGACATGTATTTCAAGACAAGATCAGAAGGATTTGGAAACGAGGTCAAGAGAAGAATAATGATTGGTACATATGCCCTCTCTGCAGGATACTACGATGCTTTTTATATCAAAGCACAGCAAGTTAGAACATTAATCAGGAATGATTTTGAGAACGCATTTAATGAAGTTGATGTGATTGTGACGCCCACCACTCCGGAAGAACCTTTTAAGTTAGGCGAGAAAACCGATGATCCCATAAAAATGTACCTATCAGATGTGTTTACCATCCCATGCAATATTGCGGGACTGCCCGGCATTTCGGTTCCCTGCGGGTTTACATCTAAAAACCTTCCAATAGGGCTTCAGTTGATAGGCAAGCCATTCGATGAGCAAACATTGCTGGGAGTGGCACATGCATACGAGCAACAGACGAATTTGAAAAATAAAACCCCAAATTTAGAATGAGATAAAGCCACGGAGCAAATAGAAAAAGTTTGTTTTTGTAAATCTTTTAAATAAATAATCATTATTTTCACTGTGCTATCTTTAGCTTAAAAAAACTTAAATAATGGTTTAGCCACAGAGCTCACAGAGAAAAGAAGAAAAAAGAATATATTTCTAATTTATATCTTAAAATTTTTATTTCTAATCTCGGTGTCCTCTATATTCTCGGTGGCAAAAAAGTTGTCAAGCAACGAAGTTCTCAGATAGAGAGAAAAAGAACAATAAATAATTTTTTATTAACATACTTTAACTATTTCTTTATTTTCTCAGTGTCCTCTGTGTTCTCTGTGGCAAAAAATAGTTAGGCCGTATTAACATATTTTAAAATAATCTTTATTGCCTCTGTACTCCATGTGGCTATAATTTATTAACGGAGTTTAATATGACTGAGAGAAAAAAGGTTTGCATGTTATGCGGAAAGCCTTCAGAAGAATCAATCTGTGAAACTTGTAAGAATAATGTACAAGGGGAGGCTTTGAAGAAAAAGAAGCATATGGAA
>JAZGCJ010000302.1:0-8117 GCA_036476895.1 Thermodesulfobacteriota bacterium | reverse complement strand
CTTCAGATTGCTGAGATTGTATGGCAGCTCCGCGGTGAAGCAGGTAAGCGTCAGCAGGAAGACGCAAACGTAGGAGTGATTGAGACAATGGGTGGAGCCCAGCCATCTATGGACGGTATAACTTGTGTTGTAAGTGTCTTGGGCAAATAAATACATAAACTCGATTAAATTAAGAAATTGAAAACGAATTAAAGGGGGTGAATGTTTTCACCCCTTTTTTTATGCGTGTTTTAAAATGGATAATATGAGCGACGAAGTTAAAGCCTTTGCAAACCTTGTTTTATCCTCCTCAAGCGTTGTGGCGCTTACGGGGGCAGGTATCAGCACTGAATCCGGCATTCCCGATTATCGTTCTCCGGGGACAGGTCTTTGGGAGAAGATGGATCAATCGGTTGTATCTATTGATGGTTTTTTGAGGGAGCCCTCCCGCTACTATGATTATTCTCTTGAACTTTACCCCGTAAGGAAAGCTGCAAAACCAAATCCTGCCCATTATATGTTAGCAGAGCTTGAACATAGGGGTGTTTTAAGGGGGATTATTACACAAAACGTAGATGGACTTCATCAGGACGCCGGCTCCGGGCAGGTTCATGAACTGCATGGCTCGCTTAGACAAGCGGTATGTATAAACTGCAGCGTTCTTCAATCGATGGATAAGGCTATGGAGATGGTAATTTCAGGGCAAAATCCGCCTTTATGTACCGATTGTGGGGGAGTTCTCAAGCCAAATGCAGTGTTTTTTGGGGAAATACTGCCTCGAATCCCTTGGGAGCGGTCTCTTGAGCTTTCTCGTAGCGCCGATCTCTTTATTGCTATCGGGTCCTCACTTCAGGTATCCCCTGCAAATACCCTCCCGGATATCGCGCTTCGGGCCGGAGCAAAGCTAATTATACTAAATTTTACCCCTACACCTTTTGATGGAGACGCTGAATTGTTGATCAGTCAAAAAATAGGTGAATTTTCATCATCAGTTATGAAATATTTAACCGCTTAAATACCAACAAACCCCATTTCTCCCCCTATTTTATCAAAAATTAAGCCTTGTGCTTAATTTTTTTCCCCAATAGTAAAAAACCCCTTGACAAGTGCCCCTAATCTTTGATATAAATACTTGAGATGGGGTTCTGGACCGTAGTTACAATCAAGAAAATATTTAAATAACTTATTTAAATAAGTAATGATACGGCTGCGCTTCTCCTCTAGGGTTGATAACAATCCGGTTAAAAATCTATATTAGGAGGTTTGTATATATGCCAAGTCATCTAAATGTTCCTACGAAATATTGGGAACTCACAAAGGAGGTTCCACCTCCTCCAGTAGAGAGAGACATAAATACATGGATCATAGCTAATCCTGCGGATCCGCTATGGGACATTGATGTTATCCCTCTAACTTATACCGATAGCCGCTGGTCTGCTTTTGTTCTTAAAGTAGACGAGGCTACAAGGTCGCGTCTTGTTCCAAATCCACCACTCACGGTGTGGGATGGAGAGGATGCGGATTTAGTAGAGTACTGGTATGTTGAACATATAAACACAATGTTAGGACCATACCTTGAGTTTGGTGTAACAATCTCTGCTACATACAAAGACCCTAAGGGTAATGTTTTTAATGCGGGTTATTATCCATATATGTACCTCACTGGAGACGCCCCAGTTGATGCAGGTCGTGTTCTTGGATTTCCAAAGAAGATGTCATACATCAGAATTACCACGCATGGCGGAGAGAAAGGGACTGATTTCTTCGGTTTTGCAATGACTCGTAACGGATATCTCATTCATAGCTCAACAGGTCAGTTCGATGACAAGCCTGTAAAACCCCCATATTTCTACGGTAAAACAGAATGGGGTAAATTCAACATGAAAGTTGTCACCAGACCGGATCTTTCAAGTTCAACGTGGCAGCTTACACATATAGCCTCAGAGTTACCAGAAGCTTTTAATATTAAAGGCCATCGTTTCCAGATTAAGCCTGAGCATACACGCACAGCTTCTGGCGAAGCTATTAACTGGTTCCAGCAAGCTACCCCATTTGACAACATGGGTGCTGAGGTCAAGATTCAAGAGGTCACAGGTTTGATTTCATTCGTATTTGACCTTGTTATTCCAGTTCCTTCTGTTCTTTGGGAAGAAACTTATGAGCGTCCTGCTAGTTACAGAGGATATGCAACTCCATACAAATATGGACTTCGTCAGCGGTTCCCAATTAGTCAGGGATCATAAGGCGTTAAGTCTTAATGTTTTGTGTAGTTGAATGAAGAAAACGAATGTATAAAAAATTTATAGGAGGTATTTGCAATGGGTTTACAAGCAAATGAATACAGCTATCCATGGCTGGACGAAGGCGAAGTCCCACCTTTACCGCTGGATAGAGACAGAATCCACATCCTAACTCAGGCTGTGGCTGATCCTGTTTTTGACTATGATATTGTTCCACTAACGTATACAGAAAGCCGCTGGATGGCTTTTATTATCCGTGCGGATATAAACAACATGAAAGCAGTTGTACCAGAGCCTATCGAAGTTGTGGATGATGTAATTGAGTTCTGGTATGTAATCCACAGAAACACAATGATAGGACCATACATGGAGTTTGGTGTAACATTCTCCGCTTCAGTAGATACCGGAGACGGGCAGATCTATAGAGCTGGATACTATCCATACATGTATCTTTCTAACGATACCCCGATTTTTGCAGGGAAAGAGCCTTTCGGATTCCCGAAAAAAGCAGCTTACATTGCAGCTTTTGAGCACGGAACAAACGATAACTACTTCAACATGCTTATGGAGAGAAGAGGTTATATTCTCCACACAGCAAATGGTCGTTATTCCGACAAACCTCTTGCTGTAAGACCAATATTCTATGGAAATACAGAATATGGACGTATGAACTATCGTATGACAACAAGACCAGACATAACAACAACTATCCATGAGGTTACTTATCTGCCATCAGAGATATCACCTGGAGCAGGCCATCGCTTCCAGCTAAACCCTGAGAGCATTCGTACCGCTACAGGCGATGATGTTCGCTCTTGGTACATGTCTGGAACACCATTTGACTTCATGGGCGGTCAGATCCCGGCTACAGAGGTTGTAGGTCTTATTAGTTTCACCTTTAATCTCATTATTCCGGGAGCTCAGACCATATGGACCAAAACAGTAACAAGAGGCCCTGACGATTTTGGACCACTTCTTTATTCCACACCGTTCAAATACACAATGCGTCATCGTTTCATGTTACCACAGTACTCACAAGGCTAGTGCTAGACTGTTAGAACTGGGAAATAAAGATGTTAATTCAGAGCAGGGCTTCCTTATGGGGGCTCTGCTCTTTTTTTATATATAATTTGTTTTAGTTTTGTATAAGGCAGTAGGGGTGGGCTAGAGGACGAGTTACGAACTGATTATTACCTCAGTGTTGTATCTTTTCATTCACAAATCGAATCGTTAAATCAAGAATTTAACTTAGCTCTGTAAAATAGTCCTAAATTCAGAATCTGCTCAATAATTCAACTTGAACTATGCTTGATAAAAGGAGAACAGCTGCATTGAGAAGGGGGGGAAAAAAAGAAAGGACAGCATTTATAGATTCTCAGATTCCTATGAGTTTAAGTTTGTCGAATATGAATATAAGTTTGATTTTGGTTATGAACCTAAGTTCAAGGATTATGAATATAAGTTTGAAGATTATGCGTTTAATTTTCTAGTGGATTATAATGATTCGTTAGACTTAGAACCTTACACGTATAATTATGAACCGTATTTCCCTGATTATTGAGATTATGAATTGAACTACTCAGACCCTTGGACTTATTACGGGAGCTTATCAAACGTGTTAGAAAAACCTAACATTAGAGGGGAAGGAAAATCTAAAATACCACCTGCAAGAGTAGAGAACATTGAATAAAGATTAGGAACGCTAGTTTTGCCATGTTAAGTGCAAAAAAAACTGCCATTTAGAGGGGTTGTGAAATCTAAAGTATTGCTTGTAGGCGGTATGTCTATTGAGGAAAACCAGCAATACGGAAAACGCCTTGCCCAAGGTGTTAATGGAGAGTATGGAAATGTATGTTTTGTAATATTTCTCTTTTAAATAATATATTGTTTGGGGACAGTTGGAACAGGGGAGCCTTCTTTCAATGGAAGTGGAGAGGCTTCATTTTCCCCTATAGGGCATGACAATATTGTCATGGGTGGTTTCATAAGTAACTGTTATTATTAGATGTTATTTTTATGTGTTATTTGTGCATAGGTGTAAAATTAGTATGTGTAATGGTTTCAGTTAGTTAGGAGAGTTTGCGAGTTTACATAATGTAATATTATCGGACGTAGACACATAAAATTGGATGTGTTAAATGTTTGTAGGGTTTCCTGTCAACAATCTAACTTAACTTATGGACTTAGGATAGGGGTAGGTCAATTGCTATTTTATTAACTATGTACTATTAATATATCTATGTCTCTTACACCTGAACAGAAAGCCAGACAAAACATTGATGACATGCTCAGCAAGGCTGGCTGGATAGTACAAGACAAAGATAAGGTTGATTTCTCAGCAGGCAGAGGTCTTGCTGTAAGGGAATATCAAACTGATGTCGGTCCTGCAGATTATGTATTATTCGTTGATAGAACTCCTTTAGGAGTCATAGAAGCCAAAAAAGAAGAAGAGGGTCATAGACTAACCATTCACGAAGAACAAGCTGAAGATTACGCTGAGAGTAAGCTTAAATACATAGATAATAAACCACTACCCTTCATATATGAGAGTACAGGTGTATTACTAACACTGAATATGACAAAAAAGTGTATGAGTTAAAGCAGAGACAAGTAGAATTGGATGGATTACTTCATGCACATACACTAGCCGATGAAGATTTCACAATAACACTAAATTGCCTTATGGATATTGCATCTAAGGCATATGAGTTGTTTGAAAGTTCGAAAGTTGAACAAAAAAGGCATTTAATCAATTTTGTACTTACGAACTTACAGCTGAAAGGGAAAAAGTTAATGTTTACAGTAAAGAAACCCTTTGATTTATTCTTGAATCTAGACGATGGTTATGAATGGCGTAGGGAAGAGTTAAAGATTTAATCTAAGTTCTTGTACTTCTTCATTGATGGAGCCTATTTCATCACTATCAAGCTCTGATATATTATCAGGTAAATTCATAATACGTCTAAGAGAATTTAATTCCTCTATAGATTCTTCTTTTCTTATTCTTATGTTTTGAGTTCTTATTCTCAGCCTATTCATTATGTCTAGCATCCGGATGGCGCTATTGTTGACTCTTTTTTTAATGGGGCCTTTAATATTCATGGAAGCCTGCAGTGAATGGAACAGGTTATATTCTTCGTCGGGGATAAAGTTATCCAGATAAGAGTAAGCATCCTCAATGATTTTTCTTTGTTCTGTGTAATTTTGATGAAGTAAATAGATTGCCAGTGCATGCCTGATAGTTTTTGATGGGAAAGGCAAGAGGGATTCAGGTAGTGCAAAAGGTATCAGTTTTAATGGTTCGGGCTCTTCATTTTCGTTGATGGTAGCTAACAAGTCAGCATAAGCGGACACAATATCTTGCGGGTGTAAATTTGTATTCTCAGTGCTCAAAGTAAGTTCCTTATAAGTTTGCTCTATGTTGAACGAGACTATTTAAGTTTGGTTTTATCTTTTAGTTTCGTTACTAAGAAAGTCTTTCTTAATTCTATCATGTGATAGGCGGGTTTATCAATACGATTAGTATATTATTTATTCTACAATATCGTCGTTTGGTTAGTTTTGAGTAGATAAGTTGTGCTATTTTAGCGGACGGTGGGCTTTATTAGTAGACATAAGTTTATTATTAGAAGTAATATTTATGCATGTCTGGATTGCTTAAATCATTCCTAATGCCGCTATTGCACAATGCCATCTATATAATAACAAAAAATAATAAAAGTAAAAACAAAACATTTAAAAAGAGGAAAATTAAAAATAAAAAACATTATAGTAATGCAATAGCGGTATTAGAATGCTCTTATCTCAACATATACTCCTCTAACCCGGTAAAATACCTTTCTGCTATGAAATTCGGCGCACACGTCTCAATAGCCGGGGGAATAGATAAGGCTCCACTAAGAGCTCATGGTTTGGGGTGTGAATGTTTTCAAATCTTTTCCAGATCTCCCAGAGGAGGAAAGCCGGCTGAGCTGAATGATAGAATAGTTGAATCATTTCTGAGCGAGTGCGCTAAATACAATATTGCAGAATATTATATTCATACTCCTTACTACATTAACCTTTGTTCAGAAAAAAAAATATTAAGAGATTCATCTATAGCCATCATTAAAGAAGAGCTTGAACGAGGCAGTACGTTAGAAGCAAAATATATTATGACCCATTTGGGAAGTTCTAGGAAAACAAACAGGAAACAAGCAGTGAAGATGATTATTGAAGGATTAAAAAGGATAGTAGACAACACTGGTTTTTCAACCCAACTTCTTTTAGAAAATACAGCAGGCCAGGGAACTACAATTGGAAACAGCTTTGAGGAATTGGCCGAAATCCTAGAAGGCGTTAGAGATTCTAATATCGGCATTTGTATTGATACCGCACACCTATTTGCCTCGGGTTACGATATTCGAACAAAAGAAAAATTTAAAGAAACAGTTTGCTTGCTTTCTTCTACAATAGGTATTAAAAAAATAAAATTATTTCATGGGAATGATTCTAAGGTTGATCTGGGAGAAAAAAAAGATAGACACGAACACATAGGTAAAGGAAAAATTGGAACAAGAGGATTTAAAAATATTATCAAGAGTCGAGACTTTAGAAATATTAATATGATTGTAGAAACTCCCCCTGAAAAGGTAGGAGACGATATTAAAGCTTTGAAAAACTTAAGAGACAAATAAGAGAAATCGCCCTCTTTGCAACTCGTACCAGAAAAGGAATTGTAAACTTATGACTCAAAATTTGTTAGTTGCAAAAGGGGAAAAGAACTTTCCATTCTTTCTAAGATGACGAATCGCCATGGTCTTATTGTTGGCGCTACTGGAACTGGCAAGACTTCCACTCTTTAAACCCTAGCGGAAAATTTTAAAAGAATTGGAGCTCCGGTTTTCATATCGCATGCAAAAGGAGACTGTGCCAAAATAAGTAAGCCCGGCAAAGAACACCCTAAAATAACAGAGCGGATAAATAGCATCGAGATTACCAACTTCAAAGAAAAAGTCCGGAAGAAAAAGACAGAGTATCGTGAAATATATAGCTAAAAGAGCAGCACAAAGCGTCGGGAGACAAATAGCCACTCAACTTATACGAGGCATATTGAGATCCTTCCTAAAGTAGTAAAATTAACACTCATTTATGAGTGTTAATCGGCGGCTATACTAACTAATTTCAATGAGTTAAATCAAGATTTTAAACCACCACATTAATAGATGTGGATAAACTCTAAATATTTAATATCCGACTTTAAGATATGGGGAAGACTAAGAGATTGGTGGAAGAATTGCAGGTCCAAAGCTAAAAACATCAATGATTCTTTCCATAGATTTTAAAAGTAAAAATATCTTCAAGTACAGGGAGTTAGTTGTAGTAACTAAAAACCACGAATACTCGACTGAGATTATTTTACAAAATAACTCAAAGTATTTGAGAGTGTTAAGAAGCAAACTTATATAGATTGCTCAGATTATCTATTCTCAGTATCTATAATCACACATAATTTTATTTTTATCATGCTCAACTATCACCCTGAAGTCTCACCGAAAAGACACGAGTACATTTCCTTTTCAAAACTGGTCTATATTCAGTGGCAATCCCATACTTTAACTATTAGCTATAACCATCAGTAGTTATTAGATATTATTTTTAAGGAAAATCACTGTTTTTATACCACAACAAAAATGTTTTTTTAACTAACTGCCATTATCAAATATTTTGGAAATAGGGAGTTTACATAATTGAATATTATCGGACGTACATTTTAAGGCAAAATTACAGTCTTTCAACTGCAAAAGTATAGAATTTTTATGAGGCGTCTTTGCCAAGATAGGCTTTTAGTTTAGGTGAGCAGTTTCTTTTTATTAAAGTCTGTTTAATACTCCATTCCTCGCTCCGATCAATTTCAGA
>JAZGCJ010000301.1:0-5181 GCA_036476895.1 Thermodesulfobacteriota bacterium | reverse complement strand
ACAATAACATTTACATACAAGCGGGTGCAGGCATAGTCGCGGATTCTGATCCCGAAAACGAGTACCAGGAGACTGTAAATAAGGTTAAAGCCTTGGTAAAAGCGGTTGAGGAGGTCAAATCGGGTTTATGATATTAATCAAAATTATTTTCAGGTATAACTAACATTATGATTCTCATGATTGATAATTATGATTCATTTACATACAACCTAGTACACTATTTCGGTGAGCTGGGTGAGGATATATCGGTTTACAGAAATGATAAGATATCAATAGCCGAAATTAGTGAATTACATCCCGATATTATAGTTGTTTCCCCTGGACCATGCACTCCAAAAGAAGCAGGTATATCGGTTGAGGTTATAAAAGAGTTCGCTGGAAAGGTTCCTATTCTGGGTGTTTGCCTGGGTCATCAGTCCGTGGCTTATGCATTTGGATCTGAGATAGTCAGGGCTGACAGACTCTTGCATGGGAAGACCTCAATGATTCATCATGACGGTAAGGGAATATATGAGGGGATCCCGGATCCGTTCGAGGCCACTAGATACCATTCGTTATTGGTAGACAGGGGTAGCTTGCCTGATGAATTTGATATTACAGCCTGGACCGACGAGGATGAGATTATGGGGATCAGACATAAACAGTATTTGATCGAGGGTGTTCAGTTTCATCCGGAATCAATCTTAACAAAGTGCGGAAAGGATTTACTCAGAAATTTTGTAAATATTGCCAGAAAAATGAAATTGAAAAATTAGGCATCTAAAAAGTCCAAGTAAAGATATAAGGAGATATATATGGAATTACTGTTCAAGCCAAGGGACCCTGAGTATCTTGGTTGTGGCGAGTTGCCGTTCGGCACATTTGACAGGATAGATGAATGGCTGCCCATAACAAACTACCTGGAAAAAGGTTCTATGTTATTCCCTGACAATACAATGTTCAGGGTTGCCAATAACGAGGGTGAATTAATTAATAGTTATTCGTATCAAGAAACCAATTCCTGGGTTAACAGGGTTTCTAACGGTTTAATTACCGATTATGGAGTTAGTAAGGGTGATAAAGTTGGTATATATATGCTTAACAATTCCGAATATGTAATATCAATACTTGCTATTCATAAAACCGGCGGTGTACAGGTTCCGATCAATAAAGATGAGAAGGGTGAAAGGCTTTCATACATTATCAATTATTCCGAGATGGTTTGCCTGATTGTCGACAGCGAAAGTTTTCCGTTTATACGGGAACTATCATCTGATCTGAAATATTTAAAATACTTATTTGTAGTCGGGAGTGAGGTTGAACTGCCAGACAAAATTAACGGGATAAAGATATTCCCGTTTGAGGGATTTGATCGGTACTCAAATGACAACCCAAACGTAGACGTTTCTATTGCGGATATGGAGCGCTGCATGTTTACCTCTGGTACGACCGGTTACCCGAAGGGCGTGGTCCGAAATCACGGAGGAATAATTCTAACGGTACGCGGCTACATACAGCAGCATGGTATTAGAAGTGAAGATGTTTTAATGAGTGTGTTAACCTTGGGCCATGCAAATTCCCAGGTTATGTGCCTGTTTGCATCGATTGGGGCGGGGGCGACGGCGGTGTTCTACCCCAGGTTTTCGGCTTCAAACTTCTGGAAATGGGCTGGCGAATGCGGTGCGACGGTCACGAATATGCTAGGAGCCATATCGGAATACCTATGGTCTACAGAGCCGGGTGAATGGGACGACAAACACAGTGTGAGAACTGTCTTGTCCGGTCCGGCACCCAAGAATCTTTTGGAGTTTCAAAAAAGGTTTAATACAAGGGTTATTGACGGTTACGGATCTACTGAGATGGGAATGGTTTTGTGGAAAGACCCTGAGGATCATCGCTTAGGTTCATCGGGTTATCCCATGGAGGGGTACTATGTAGAGTTAAGAGATACGGAAGATAATAAAAGGGTTCTTAGACCATTTTGGGACCCTACTGAAAACCCGGTTCCACCGGATGATGCCAAGGGACTGCTTTTTATAAAACCTTGTATTCCCCATACAACTCTGAACGAATATTTTAAAGATGAGCTCAGAACGAGAGAGGCATTTGATGATGACGGTTTTTTTAACTCGGATGATATATTAGCCAGGGGCATCGACGGCAGATACTACTTCATTGGCAGGTACAGCAGGATAAGGGTATCAGGTGAAAATGTTGATCCCATAGCAGTTGCGGATATAGCTAAAAGATACGATCACGTGCAGGAGGCAATTGCTGTCGGAATAAGATTGCCGGATATCTCTGACGACGAAATAAAACTTAACATTACATTGGAACCGGATATAGATTTTGACCCGATCGATTTCTGTAGATGGATGGCGGATCAAGCGCCTGTATTTATGATCCCTAGGTTTATAGAGGTATATGAAGACTTTCCAATTACGTCTACACAGAAGATAAAGGTTGGGGAAATAAAAAAGATTACGGATAACACTTGGGACAGGGCTGCTTCGGGTTTAAGGTTTAGTGCAAGGAAATAGAATTTATAGATCTTTCCAAATCTATTTATCCTTATATAATAGTAGACTTGTCTTTCCATTTATGGATTGACATTAATATAAATATTTACTTATATTAATACGGGTTTTATTCACTTCTCTATATAAGTTAAGGAGGGTTATAATGCAGCTTTTATTCAAACCTAGGGATTCGAAGTATTTGGGTGAGGGGACTCTCCCTTTTGGAAAATTCGAAGATACCACAAAATGGGAACCTATAACAAAATTCCTGGAGAAGGGTGCTGTAATGTTCCCTGACAAGGCTATGTTCCGCGTAGCTGACAGGGATGGGAAAGTTGTTGAGAACTACAGTTACAAAGAAACAAACGATTGGTCCAATAGGGTTGCAAATGGATTGAAAGATGAATTTGGAGTGCAAAAAGGCGATAAAGTCGGGATGTATATGCTCAATTGTTCCGAGTACGTTGTTTCGATTATAGCAATTCACAAAGTCGGCGGTGTTCAGGTACCAATCAACAAGGATGAAAAGGGTGAGAGACTATCATATGTGATCAATTACTCTGAGATGGTGGCTTTTATTATTGATCCCGGAAGTGTTCCTTTTATTGAAGAAATTTCAGGCGATCTAGAAAACCTAAAAGTCATATTCGTAACCGGAGATCCAGGGGATGTGCCTGAGGAAATTGGTGGAATAAAAACTCTTCCCTTTAATTCATTTGAAAGTTTCTCAGACAGTAATCCTGGCATAGACATTACTACGTCGGATATGGAGCGCTGTATGTTTACCTCGGGCACAACCGGAATGCCTAAGGGTGTTGCCAGGGATCATGGCGGGGTTGTTATGACGGTCAGATCATATCTTCAGCAACAGGGTGTTAGAAGTGAAGATGTTTTAATGAGTGTTCTATCGCTTGGCCATGCAAATGCACAGGTAATGTGCTTATTCAGTGCAATGGGTGCGGGTGCTACAGCTGTTTTCTTTCCCAGGTTTTCTGCTTCAAACTTTTGGAAGTGGGCAGCCGATTGTGGAGCAAATGTTGTGAACATGCTGGGTGCAATTGCAGAATACCTTTGGGCCGCAGATCCGTCTGAATGGGACAAAAAGCACAATATTAGGATTATGTTGGGATCTCCTGCTCCAAGAAACTTGGTAGAGTTTCAGGAGAGATTCAATGTGAGGGTAATAGACGGTTACGGATCTACCGAGATGGGCATGGTTTTGTGGAAGGATCCTGAAGACCATAGGCTGGGGTCATCGGGATTCCCGATGGAAGGTTACTACGTTGAGCTTAGAAACCCGGAAAATATCGATGAAGTTGTTAGACCATTTTGGGATCCGTATGAAGATCCGACACCCCCGGATGATGGCAAGGGCTTATTATTTGTAAAACCTTTGGTTCCCCATACTACCCTTAACGAATATTTTAAAGATGAAAGAAGGACAAGGGAAGCATTTGATGATGATGGGTTTTTTAACTCCGATGATATATTTGCCAGGGGCATCGATGGTAGATACTACTTTGTGGGAAGGTACAGCAGAATAAGGGTATCAGGTGAGAATGTTGATCCTGTTGCAGTTGGTGATGTGGCTATGCAATACGATGCTATACAGGAAGCTATAGCGGTGGGGATAAGGCTTCCAAATGTATCGGATGATGAAATTAAATTGAACATTACATTGAAGTCTGGTGCCGAATTCGATCCTGTCGAGTTTTCAAAATGGATGGCGGAAAAGGTAATGGTGGCAATGGTGCCGAGGTTTATTGAGGTTTATGAAGACGGATTCCCTATGACGGCAACACAAAAGGTTAAGGTTGCTGAGATTAAGGAAATAACGGATAAGACCTGGGACAGGAATAAAGCAGGTCTTAAGTTTAGTGCTAGGAAATAAATCCGTAAGTCTAAATGTCAAAAGATGATGAACATTTTATGCATCTGGCCTTGTATGAGGCGGAAAAGGCCAGACGCATAGGTGAAGTGCCTGTTGGTGCGGTTCTTGTAGATAAAAAACAATCAGTAATTTCTAAAGGTTTTAATCTCAGGGAATCTAAAAATGACCCCACTGCTCACGCAGAGATCATAGTTTTAAAAAAAGCATCTAAAAAATTAAAAAGCTGGAGATTAACGGGAACCACATTGTATGTAACACTTGAGCCATGTGTTATGTGTATAGGGGCGATGTTATCTGCGAGAATTGACAGACTGGTTTATGGTGCAAAGGATTCCAAAGCCGGTGCAGTAGATAGTGTTTATACTATAGGTGTGGACAACAAGTTAAATCACAAAATTGAGATATTAGCTGAAGTTCTCGGAGTTGAATCCAGAAGAATATTAAGTGAATTTTTCAAGGAAATTCGAATCTTAAACTAGCGAATGCCCCGTAGTATGCTACAGGTTTTTCTATGTCCTGTCATTGCTGTAGATGTTTTATAATTCAGGGACACAATCATATAAATAAGATTTTACCCTTAAGATGTGTTATTGATTTAAACTTTCAGTGGCGAGTCATTAGAGAGTCTTATTTGTTATACATCTTCATTTTCTTTGTCTTGATATAAACGATTTCGACTATCAATTCGACAAATAGGAGAATTGGGTCGTCCTCACCTAACAATAACTGTGTCCATGTCTTCCTCTTCGTCAGACATGTAGTAGGAGGAATCGGACGTCGTTGGGAAAAAGC
>JAZGCJ010000300.1:0-4521 GCA_036476895.1 Thermodesulfobacteriota bacterium | reverse complement strand
GCTTTTTCCCAACGACGTCCGATTCCTCCTACTACATGTCTGACGAAGAGGAAGACATGGACACAGTTATTGTTAGGTGAGGACGACCCAATTCTCCTATTTGTCGAATTGATAGTCGAAATCGTTTGTATCAAGACAAAGAAAATGAAGATACTTAAGCAATGAAAATGTAGAATCATTTTCCACTGAAAGTCTAAAGTAAGATCTCAAATTTAGAAAATTTTGGCTCCAAATTATCTAACATCTACAGTAATAACATGAATGAGGAAAACCTGTAGCAAGCTACAGAGAATTCTCAATTTAAATTGAATTTATCCTCTTTGTGTTAATAATCTTTTATCAATTAGTTCATCTTTAAATGCTAAAACCTTTTTCAGATAATTAGGTTTTTTATCCATGAACTTTGACTTTAGTTCGGAGAATTTTTGCGGACCGTAGTTGTAAGCTATTAATGCGTGTTCAATATCATCAAACTGCTGCTCGAGCATTGACAAGTAATAAATACCCAATTTCACATTAATTTGAGGATCAAAAAGAGACTCAACCCCCTGAAAATCAATACCCAGCCTATTGGCAACATAACTACCGGTATCCGGCATTATCTGCATTAATCCAATAGCCCCCTTTCCCGAAACCGCTTTGGGTGTAAACTCACTCTCAACTCCAATTACTGCCAGAACAAGCAGTGGATCAATATTATAATTTTCACATTCTGCTAATATCAACCTGGATAACCTGTTCGATTGCTTTTTGTTTAAATCATCGGAATACTGCCTGATAAAATCATAAATTTCCGCTTCTGTTATATCAAACTTTTTCTCAAAATTATGAAGATAAATCAAATTCTGCAAAGACGTGTAAGGGTCGATGATCTTATTTGAAAGAAATATCTCTGGATTAACTTGGGGGAATAATCCAGTATACCCACCATACTTCGGAATAAACGTGGTAAAAAGGTTTACAATTGCTAAAACAGTTACTAAAACTAGGGGAATTATTGCTTTGGTTTTCATCTCACTCACCCGGGCTTAATATGATACCTACAAAAAAATTAAAATATTCGTTCATTTATTCAGTTTAATAATAATGAGGTTATTTTTGGAGGTATCTAGTAGACTTTAGTATGGAATTTAGTTATTAAATTTTCCTATATACTTTAGGACTTTCCTTTAAAAAAATTATATTTATTAAATCATATGCCGACTTTACTTAATAAGTTAACCGCAACTGCACATAAAACACAAGTAATAATATCAGACATATGAAAGAAACTATACAATTTTACTTTGCAAATGCAAACAATTTTTATTACTCTTATAATATCAGATAAAAGTATGGATAAAAGGAGTGATACTCAATATTGTTGACCAACTATCATATTAATGTATATTAATACGCTTTTATTATGAAAAGAACATACCAGCCTAGTGTCAAAAAGAGATTACGAACTCACGGCTTTAGAGAAAGGAACAGTACGAAAGCTGGCAGAAGAACTCTAAAAAGGCGTATTGCAAAGGGAAGACAGAGCCTTACCGTCAAGCGCTGGAAAAAATGATTCCCCAGACTGGAAAAACTCCTCAAAAGTTGCAAAGGTTAAAAAGCAGTACCGAATTCAGGAACGTACTGGACAGCGACCTAAGAATTAAATCCAAAGATTATCTTATAATAGTTAAAAAGAACTCTCTTGGCTATCCGAGATTAGGATTGGTTGTTAGCAGGAAAACCGAGAGAAGCTCAGTTAGGAGAAACCGAATAAAGAGGATATTGAGAGAGGTATTTAGAAACAATAACGATCTATTTAATTCATTTGACACAATAATCATTGTTAAAAAAGTAAATGATAATGCAAACTACAACGAAACAAAAGATGAGTTACAAAGATATTTGAGCAGACATTTGAATAATTCGAACTGATTAGTATACTACAGTTTTGGAGAAGAAATTTTCTAATCTTGGCAAACTTTACATGTTTTCAATCCGGAAAATTCGATTTGTCCTAAACTAAAGATTATTTATTATTTAATGGTATTATTCTTATCCAGTTCAAACAGGAATTAATCAGATAAGGCTTATAAATGAATCAGGGCAATAAATTAAATTATATTATTTTCTTAGTACTCTCGTTTGCGATAATTATAGGCTCCAGCTTTTTATTAAATAAATCTTCGGATAAAACCCCCAAACCCGATACAGCTGCTGAGAATCAAGGCAAACAAAAATCACCACTAGAATCAACCTTTACCCCCGGTACCGAAAACATAGCTCAAAAACAACATATTGAAGATATCAAAATTCCAAAATCACCTAAAGGAAAACTAATTACAGTTACCACACCACTGTTCGTTGCAAAGATAGACTCCTTTGGTGGGAGAATTATTGAATGGGACCTTCTTGATTATAAGGAAACTACCAAAGCCGGTTCCCCTGATGTGAATTTGTTTTCAAACACACCGTCTTCATTTAATCCATTTATATGGATTGATAATATAAAAATGCCGGATTTTATACCCTTTCAATACGACGGTAGAAGCAATATAAATATAACAAATTATAAAAAAGAAATTGCATTAAGATGGACTTCGCCCGAGGGTATTGAGGTAAAGAACATATATGAAATAGACCCCGGCAGTTATCTTATTAAGCAGAGATTCGAAATAATGAATAATGGTAATGCCGATATTGTGTATACAATTAACATAAACTGGGTTGACAAGCTCGAACAGAAAGGGAGAGGTGAGGATAGCAGTTACTTCATATCATTAATATCCGATGAACTTGAGGAAGTTAAGAAGGATCCAAAGGAGAAAGTCGAGTTTAGTGGTGAGGTACAGTGGTTTGGTTTTTCGAGCAAATACTTTATGACTACATTATTACCTGAAATTGGTGGGACCACAACAGTAAGCATTTCTCCAACAAGCGAAAAAAATACAGGAAGGGCCTTATACACTTACCCGACTGAGAAAATAAAAGCAGGAAAGTCCTCGATTAAGTCCTGGCAAGTATATCTAGGACCCAAGGAATACAGTATCCTTAAAACTATAGGGTTTGAACTTGATCGTGCAGTTAACTTCGGATGGGCCAGTTTTCTATCGATACCACTGCTCGAATTTTTAAGATTCCTGAATAGATACATTAATAATTATGGAATAACAATAATAGTTGTAACAGTTATTATAAGGCTTCTTTTCTTGCCACTTACGATAAAAAGCATGGTATCTATGAAGAAAATGCAGGTCAAGATGGAATCACTTAAACCGAAGATTAACGCATTAAAAGAAAAGCTTAAAGACGATAAGACCAAACAAAATTCAGAATTGATGAAATTATACACGGCCCACGGTGTGAACCCACTGAGCAGCTTAGGGGGCTGTTTACCACTGTTAATTCAAATACCTGTATTTTTTGCATTGTACGAAGTTTTACTTCACTCAATCGATCTTAGACACAGCGCTTTTCTCTGGATAAGTGACCTGGCAGAACCCGAGACTTTGTTCACAATTCCATTTATAGGAATACCGTTCAGGGCACTACCTTTGTTAATGGGAGTGTCTTGGTTTATATCTCAAAAAATGACCCCGATGGGTGCTCCTACGAGTGATCAAATGCAGCTTCAGATGAAAATGATGCAATTTATGCCTATTATTTTTACCTTTATGTTTTGGGGGTTGCCATCGGGCTTGATACTGTATTGGACTGTGAGTAATATTCTTTCTATTGGCCAGCAAATCTATGTCAATCGAAAGATTAAAGTTGCGATAGGAGGTTAAAATGGCTGTTGTAATTGAAAGAGAAGGAAAAACTGTTTCAGAGGCAACCATAAACGCATGTGAAGAATTAGGAGTACCTCGAACCGAAATAGAAGTTGAGATCTTAAATGAGGGATCTTCAGGTGTTTTGGGGATAGGAGGAAAGAATGCAAGGGTAAAAATTTCTCTGAAAAACAGCAATTTTAGCATTAAGGGACTGAGAGCAAAAAAGGCTTTGGGAGATCTTTTAAATTATCTGGCAGACTCCCATTCCGTAAATATAAAAGAAACCCACGACAAGATAAAGCTGGACGTAACAATGAGTGACGATAGGGGATTGATAATTGGGAAAAGGGGAGAAATGATTAAGGCAATGGAATACATAGTGGGGAAAATAGCCAGCAGATCCTGCGATGATGGAAGAGAAAAAAGGGTTTCAATAGATGTGGACGGATATAAGAAAAGAAGAGAAGATACAATATCCAGGCTGGTTAGAGAAACTATTAACAAGGTAAAAGAGACCGGCCAGTCCGTTACATTGGATAGGCTATCCGCATCTGAGAGAAGATTGGTATATATTAAGCTAAAGCGTGAAAGGGGAATTCAGTTCGAAACTAAGCTGGGTCAAAACGATTTCAAATCAATAAAAATCAGAAAATCCGGCTAAAGAATTTTATAACTGAAGATACGCTGCGATAATCTGCAGTGTATCTTCAAAATTAAAAAAGTCCTTACAGTCATTGCAAAAGTTACGTAATTCGGGGACAGTTCATCA
>JAZGCJ010000030.1:0-2579 GCA_036476895.1 Thermodesulfobacteriota bacterium | reverse complement strand
CAGGAAAGCGAATCCCAAGCCACCTACGGACCCTAGAATGATGGCCAAAAACACACAGAGTTTTCTCTTCGGTTTTGTCGGCTCGAAAGGAACTATTGCCGGGCTTATGACTCGGATTTTTACCCCTCTTTGCATTTTAGCCAAAGAAATTCTCGCCTCTTCACGTTGCTTCCTTAGCATGGAATAAACTTCCCGGCTATCCTCAATTCCACGACTGAGTTGAGTGAATTCATACTCCTTTAGTGCAAACTCACTAATTTCCTGATATATATTAGTTATCGAATTGTGCAGTGCCAGCTCTTCAGCTTTGTGGGCCCGAATAGATGTTTCTTCCTGTTGAATGATATCAATTACCTCCATTCTTATATGTTGCTTGGTGGCAGCAATATCTTGTTCCAAATCAATTATCTCCTGATACGTGGGCTTGAAGCGTTGAAGCAACTTCTGTTTTTGAATCTCTTGATCTAGAAGCCCTCCCTTTAGTTTGGCAATGTACCCTTGCCGACTGCGGCTCTCGCTAACTTCCGTCGAAGGAACATTGATCTGCGAACCCAGCTCCAATTGTCCTTTAATTACTTCGAGTTTTGCTTCCTTACCGATGCGTTTTGTTTGGACATCCGTTAGGCTTTCTTCATAGTTTTCTAACTTTTTGAGCAGGATATTCCCTTGTGTCAAGGGAGATATTATTTTTTCTTTGTTTTTATAGTTCGCCCGTCCCCTTTCCAGTGTCCTCAATTTTTCATCTGCGATTTCCAGCTGCTCTTCGAAGAACTTATAAGTATCTGACTCTTTGTATATTTCGGAACGATAGGCTTTATAGACCTTAGTGACATTATTGACAATGTCAGTAAGTAACAGGGGAGCGGTAGCCTCGTAACTGATCTTAATGATATTGCTGTTTCTGAGATTCTCGACTTTTAATTTTTTCTGAAACTTTTTTGCTTTTCTATGAAGATACTCTTCTTCTATAGAACCTGGAACCATATCGTTATCCAGGACATACCCTTTCACCACCCGCAAGGCTGCAGGGAAACTTTTTATTATTGCAACTTCGGATTGTATCCAGTCATATGGATCACGATTTTTAGGAACATTCATACGAAATAGAAGGGCCTGTTCGGCATCTACTTCTCTTTCTACCAATATCGTGGAAGATGCTTCAAAAATTGGGGCCATCATAAAACTACCGATGGTTACGAGAATGACCACTGAAAAAAACACGGAGAGTATGACTAACCTACGTTTAAACAGGATCGTTACCAGGCTACGTAAATGGTCAGACTTGAATACTTTTGAATAGTTTTCGTAGATGATTTTATCGGCCATAGTAAAATGCTGCTTTTATGTACATATCTAATGGCGGCAGCACTCCGTCGTACACTTGCGTCAGAAAATCTGATGCACTGGCGATGAAAGTCTTTGGCACAAACACAATATCCTGAGGCTGAACATAGATATCATTTTTAGAGACGTCTAACCTGTTTTTCGCTTTGATAGACTTGCCTAGATCGACTTTTAGAGCTGCCACCTCTTCTCCTTGACCACGCCTTAACAGAATGACACTCCCTAACTTTGCAGAAATCTTGGTACCCCCTGCCTCTGCCAATGCCTGCAAGATAGTCATGTTCCTTTGAATATCATAGCCACCAGGAGACTCAACTTCTCCCAAAACATAAACCCGGTAACCGCCAAATTCGCGCACAATTACTGTAACATCAGGCTCCCGAACAAATTCACCGTAAGTCTCTGTAATGACACTGTCCAACTGTGCGCATGTCATGCCAGAAACCATCACCTCTCCGATTTTGGCTAAGCTAATTCTACCATCGGGTCGAACGATAATTTCCTCATTAAACTGGATATTACGAAAAAACTTAATTTCAACTACGTCACCAAACCCCAATCGGTATTCGGGAACGATATTCTCCTGATGTTCTGAGGTCGTAAATGGGTCTTTTTCAGTAGAAGCCAGCTGTGAATTCTCTGCCCTCGGATGTACCGAACAATCCAGAAGGACAAAATTCAATAATATCAGTGTGACCTTAATTCCATATGCTTTGTCTCTGTTCATTGGTATTTGCTGCCTATTATTTTTTGATATATGATCTAGTCAGTTAAAATAATTTTGCAAATCACCATTTACAATATTTTGGTGTTTGCTGCAAAAAAAACAATAAATATCAGTGGTCATCAAGATCATATACTGGAGAGATATAGTTCTCTGCATTTGTTAAAAAATTGCAAAATTCGTTACATTAATGTTATAAGTTACCTCCATTACCTTCATAAACCCTTGCATGCGGACAAAATATGTCGTGATCTTAAATCTCAGAAATACAATACGGCGGAGAGCATGTGGAAGACAGGAAATATAATTGCAGGCCGAATGAAGTGCCAGATATCATAGAACCTCACAATGATTTCGGTTTAGTATCATAAATTTTGGGGAATTTGCCTGAGTATGATCCCTCCGTGCCCGAACTTGCCATAAAAGTAACGGGACGCTCAAGAATATGCGGGATTCAAAAAGGATATTTATCTTGTATGATTGATAAAACGGAAAGAGGAGTAAAATTTGT
>JAZGCJ010000003.1:0-7389 GCA_036476895.1 Thermodesulfobacteriota bacterium | reverse complement strand
ACAGAAAAGGCGCCATTTTACTCGATCACTACAGAGGAAGATCCTGTTACAGCAAGGATACTCAGGCAGCAGAATACTTTCTGCGAAATGAAATTAACAATTCCAAGATAGAGGATATTGTGTTTGAAAGACTTTCAAATCAATCCGATAACTTAATTGAAGTTGAATTTTTTATAAGAAATAAATCAAATAAATACATTGTAAAACAGAGAAAGCTGATTGATCAGTTAGAATCTTATTCAAGTTGTGGAGATAAGGAACCATCGAAAATTCCCGTACATGAACTGTTGGAAATCAGGAGATAAAATTTAAAATGTACATCCCTGTAGCATACTACAGGGAATTTGCTAGTTAAATGATAATCAATTTGTTTAAATTAATCTTAATCAGGAAACTTAGGAAGTATAATAGTGAGTGTTAGGCTTAACAGATACTTGTCAATATGTGGAATTGCCTCGCGTAGAAAAGCGGATGAAATGATCAGCGATTCAAGTATAGCTGTAAACGGGGAATATGTAACTGACCTGGGAACCAGGATCGAACCAGAAAAAGACATAGTTGAAGTTAACGGAAAAATAATCAACCCGGAGGTCGAGAGGTATATTATCCTCAATAAACCAAGGCTTTACCTTACAACACTAGCTGAAGACAATAATAAAAAAACAATATTAGAACTTATCAAAGATATTCCACAGAGGGTCTACCCGGTCGGCAGATTGGACTATGACACCGAAGGGCTTCTATTTCTTACAAATGCCGGGAGCTTGGCTAATAAAATCCTTCATCCTAGAAATAATGTGCCGAAGGAATACATCGCTATCGTTGGTGGAGTTGTAGACGAAAAAGCATTAAGAAAAATGATTAATGGAAATAAGCTGATCGACGGATTTGCCAAGCCCGATAAGATTTCCATATTAAAAGCGGGAAAAGACGAGACAATTCTCAAAATAGTTTTTCACGAGGGAAGAAACAGGTTAGTCAAAAGATACTTCATAAGCTTCGACTATATGGTAAAACGGCTGAAAAGGGTCGGAATCGGCAGTTTGAAGCTTGGCAGACTTCCAAAGGGAAAGTGGAGGGATTTAACTAGACATGAACTTATCAACCTTAAAAAATCGCTCGGTCTATAGTTGGCTAAACCCCTTTTTCTTCCAATCCGTCCGGCAGTTCACCGAAATAAGGTGATTCTTCCTCATACAGCGCTTTGATTTTCTCCTTAGGCATATCGGGCATATCTTCAGGCAGACCAAACATCCTGCATATATGCCTTAGCTCTTCTTCCCTGCCAGGAAGAGGATCCATGGGCTGAATCATTTTTTTGGCAGTTAGTTCTTGTTTAACTTCATCATCTTGCTTCAGGGGTGTTCCATATTCGTTGTAGTGGAATAGCCTGTCAAACCTTTTTCTGGGTCTTTGCCCCGGATCTTCCGCGGCATAACCAACGGACATGAGCCATATTGGAACTATGTTATCGGGTGTACCCAAAACCTTAGGAAACTCTTCAGGTTTTCTCCCAGTCGCAAGGAGACAGCAGCCAAGCCCTAAATCGGTAGCCGCTAAAAAGGCATTCGCTATAGCCTGTCCAGCCTCAATTCTTAAAAGATCTTCCGTTCTATCACGGGGAAAGCTCATAAGCCTGGGATATGTTGACTCCGTTAATATTTTGTATGTCCATCCATGGGCCACCGTAATTGCCCTTGAAGGAAACAATACTGCAAATGACTCCACAAGCTCCTTATACCATGCATCCAAGTTTATTAACCAGGCTATCACTATGGGAGCCTGACGTAAGTGTATCTCGTTAAACGGGGATGCGCACTCAACGATTTTTTCAAATTTATCTTCGGGGTAAGTTCTTTTATCGATGACTATAGCCTCAGTGGAAGCGCAGTTTCCCTGGCAGGATGCATACCGTGCCGCCTGAAGCATCATCTGAATCTTCCAATCTTCCACTTCTTTCCAAGGTTTGAAAAACCTGATACTCCTTCTTGTTCCAATAGCTTCAAACAGTTCCATTCTAAATTACCTCCTTATAGTATTTTCATCATTCTACAGATTAAACTCTAAATTTGAAGAGTTCAAATTATCAAGTAACAAGTATAACGTGATAGTAATATTATTGATAATTTATGGGTTACCTAATGGTAATAATGTAGTATAGACATATGTTTTGTAAGCAGTAAAAGTATATTAGGATTGGCACCAGGTAATCAATATGTTTATAACATTCGAAGGAATTGAAGGATGCGGTAAAACAACCCAGGCCAGGCTACTGGCGGAATACCTTTCACAAAAAGGGGAGTCCGTATCAATTACCAGGGAGCCGGGTTGGGGAGCGCTGGGAAAGTTAATTAGGAGGATGATACTGGAAGAACAGAATCTGGATTTACATCCGCTGGCAGAGCTATGTCTTTTCTGTGCGGACAGGGCACAACATGTAAAGGATTATATTAAGCCAAAATTAGATGCAGGCGAGATTGTTATCTGTGATAGATATACGGACTCTACCATTGTATATCAGGGATACGGCAGAAAGTTGGAATTGAACTTTGTAAGGAGACTTGCTGCTGAATCCGCTGTCAATATTAAACCGAATCTTACGATTCTTTTAAATTTACCTGTCAGATTGGCATTGTCGCGTTTGGAATCGAGGGGTAAAAACACTAAAATAGATCATGAGCCAATCGAATTTCATGAATCAATACGAAATGGCTATATGTTCCTGGCAGAGAACGAGCCATACAGAATCAAAGTGGTTGATGCCGATCGGGGTATCGAGGAAATTAGCGAAGAAATTAATAAACTGGTTGATGAGTTCTTATCTCAAAAGAATCCTTAAGTTGTTTATATGTAATGTATTTTCATAATATTGTCGGTCATAAACACCAAATAGAAGCATTAATAAAGGCTAGTGAGGATAACAGGGTTTCTCATGCCTATTTATTTGCAGGGCCCAGCGGAATAGGCAAAAAATTAATTGCAATAGAGTTTTCAAAACTTTTAAATTGCACCGATTATAAACCAAAAGAAAAAACTAATTCCGATCTTATGAACTGCGAATGTATATCATGCAGAAAGATCGACAAAAGTATCCATCCGGATGTAAGTATAGTTCAATTTGAAGGCGTAAGAAATATAAAGGTAGAACAGATCAGAGAGGGGATCGAAGGACGGCTTTATCTCAGACCATATGAAGGAAAGTATAAGGTTGTTATAGTAGACGAGGCAGAAAGAATGAACGTTAACTCTCAGGGAGCTTTTCTTAAAACACTGGAAGAACCACCCCCGGATACGGTAATAATACTAATTTCGTCAGAACCCAATTTATTACTTCCAACAATTCTATCGAGGTGTCAGATAATCAATTTCAATAAATTTTCAGATGAAATAATATTCGATTATTTAAGAACCAATAAGAACTTGAATGAAATGGAGGCCCGGGTTCTATCACGCATTTCAGACGGCAGTATAGGCAACGCTCTATCCCTACAAACTGAATCCCTTGAAAAGAGAAAGGAATTGATCTCCGCATTATCAGCAATTGACAGCAATTCCGGAATCCAGGTTCTGGGATTTGTTGAAGGTTTACCTAAAACGTCAAGTATTGAGGATGAAGAAAGATTGAAATTCATCTTGAAGTTGATATCTCTTTGGCTGCGTGACGTGGTTTTAATTAAGATTGGATTAGATCATGACAAAATTGTCAATACCGATATCCTGGAACTTACGAAAAAAGCCGCCGACAGGTGGTCCACGGAGCAGGTTCTCAGTAAAATCGATTTTCTTGAAGATGTTTGGAAAGGTATTTTTAGAGAGAATGCAAACAAACAGATGGCATTGGAAAACCTGGTTCTAAATATTACCGAATGAATATAATCCGGGAGCTAGATTGAAAATGGGAAAGACGTTCTATGTAACCACACCAATATACTACGTTAACGATGTACCACACATTGGACATGCCTATACCACAATCGCGGCCGATGTTATAGCCAGGTACAGAAGATTGTGCGGCGATAATGTTTTTTTTCTAACCGGCACAGATGAACATGGCCAAAAAATTGAAAGGACCGCTGAAGATACCGGTGAAAGCCCTATAGAGCTCGCCGATAGGGTTGTGGTAAGATTCAAAGAATTAACAAAGAAGTTAAATATAACAAACGATGATTTTATACGTACCACGGAGAACAGACACAAAAAAGCAGTACAAGAAATCTTCAAACTGATCGAATCAAAGGGTGATATATATCTGGGCAAATACGAAGGATGGTACGACGTTAGAAACGAAGCATTTATAACCGAAACACAGTTAGAAGAGATTAATAGCCTTCCGGAAGAAAAAAGACCTCAAATAGAAAACATAAAGGAGGAAAGTTATTTTTTCAGGTTATCGGATTATCAGGAACCCCTGCTCGAACATTACAGGCAAAATCCAGATTTTATCCTCCCCCCATACAGGAGAAACGAAGTAGTCAGGTTTGTTGAGGGGGGTTTAAAAGACCTGAGCATTAGTAGAACAACATTCTCCTGGGGCATACCATTACCAGACAATCCCAGACACGTTATCTATGTATGGTTCGATGCGCTAACGAACTATTTAACTGCATCGGGATATCCGGAAGATAAAACAAGATTCGACAACATCTGGCCGGCAGATGTTCATCTTGTTGGGAAAGATATTTTAAGATTTCATGCTGTGTATTGGCCGGCATTTTTAATGGCGGCAGGTCTTCCGCTTCCGAAGACCGTTTTTGCACATGGGTGGTGGACAGTGGAAGGTGAAAAAATGTCAAAGTCACTTGGAAACGTGGTAGACCCGTTTCAGGTTGTCGATGAATTTGGTTCAGATGTGTTCAGGTTTTTTCTTATGAGAGAAATATCCTTTGGTCGGGACGGTGATTTTTCGAAACAAGCAATAATTGGAAGGATAAACTCAGAACTTGCAAACGGGCTTGGAAACCTGGTCAGCAGAACCCTTGGTATGATCGAGAAATATTTTAAATGTGTTGTTCCAGAGCCTTCCCCATTAAATGAGACTGACACAGCTATTAAGACCAAAGCACTCTCCACGGTATACGACGTTGAAAAGTCAATGAATGAAATCGCTTTTCACAATGTTTTGGGCTCGGTCTGGGAATTTATAGGTGAAGTAAACAAGTACGTTGACGAAACAGCGCCCTGGAGTTTGAACAAAGAGGGAAACACTCAGAGACTGGCGACCGTACTTTGGGTCCTGGCAGAATCAATAAGGATTATATCAATTCTAATTAACCCGTTTATTCCTGAAACTTCAGAAAAGATAATTAACAAGTTGGGAATGGATGTAGAACGCAATCTTAATTTCGATAAAGCAAGGAATTGGGGACTGACAAAACCAGGAACTTCCATAAAAAGGGGAGAAAATCTGTTCTCTAAATATACATAAATTGTGAAATTAATTTCACAATACTGTGCAAAATTTTTCTCAATCTATATACAAAATTTATAATTAATTATATAATTTCTAGTAATTACGGATAGTTAAGATATTTAATTATCTTGGCACCTGAATTGCAACAAATTATACTGAGTAAAAAGGTGGATTGTAATGAAAAAAGCATATAATCAAAGAGGGTTCACTTTACTAGAATTACTTATAGCCGTTTTAGTAATGAGTATTGGTTTCCTCGCTATGGGACAGATGCAGTACCTTTCCCTAAGATTGAAAAGTTCATCCGAAGAGGGTACCGTCGCCGCTAACGTAATACAATTTGTATCCGATCGCGATATGGCCGAGATGAGAAGATTACATCTCTACAATGCCAGACTGTATTTCGATGCAGAAGCCGAACGTATCGATCCCGCGGACACAACCGATCCGGCATTTGATTACTGTAACGGTTCTTCGAATTCAGCTTGTTCGGCATGTCCGTGTAATCCGCTTGAAGTTTTAAGGGATCTGCCCCTTCCAGGCAACACCGATACAGTCACGCAATGTGCCGCTGTAAATGTATTGAATCCCGATCCGAAAAATCTGGTATATCACGACTCTTCCGATTCTGGCGATTGTGAGAATGATGCAAATGCCATTGCTACTGCAGACCCTGACAATCCAGGAACACCATTATTTGTTGTTAGGCGGGTCGATACCGTGAGAACACAGGATCCCGGTCAGCTCCCTATATTTACACTTACAGTTAATTACGCCGTTAAAACACCCATTCAATTTGATCAAAGTGTAGGCCCTACAAGCATACTTCTAAGGGATAGTATTGTCTCACAGGTATACGAATTTACGGCTCACCAGGACGATTGGAGTGAATTTGTTCCAACGTGGTCAACTGTACTGGTTCCACATATACCATAATTATGGAGATACTCTATGGATAAAAAGGGATTTACGTTAATTGAACTATTAGTCGTGGTAGGAATATTATCATTGATTATAACAGGCATGACTATTGCTATGCAGCAGCAACAGAGGCTTTTCAACCTTACTGAAGAGGCGGTTGATATTGACCAAACCGCCAGAACCACACTGGATTATATTGCAACTCAGGTTAGAAATTCAGTTTCAAGACAGGGCAAATTCTCTATATCATTCGTAAATGGCGGGAGTTTGCCAAATAATACCAACAGGTGTACAAACGATACAGCTGACTCAAACACTATAAACTCACCCCCGGACTGTTTAACGGTATTTACCTGGGATATAACCAGGGGGCAGTATAAAGACGATAAGGGAACAGACAGTTTGCTGGATGACGAGAGGATATTACCCTCTACTGCAGTTGTTACTGAAGTTGTTACTGGCGCCAACTCTATTATTATTACACTACCGAACGATTGGTTTGCAATATCAAGACCACCTCTGTTAGAAGCAAATGATCTGTTGGGATTCAGGTCAAGGGTAATATTATGTGATCCTGACCCTGATCAAACTATTATTTGTACTCAAGATCCCGAAAAATGCACGGAGTGTGCAGTGATTCTAAAGGTCAGCTCAGTAGACAACGCCGTTAAAACAGCCACTGTTCAAGGTATAGAATCCGTTGTAATACAGAATTTGGATGTAGCCGATCCCCCAAGCACGTTTTCAGAATTTGCCGATGAATTTATTAATAAAATATCAACTCAAGTTAATGAAATGACCATAGTTGATGCAAAAACATTTGCCGTAGACACCGAGGACCGGGAATTAATCATGCTAAGTGATTTTAGCGGTGGCTATCAGCCCATTTCGGGGGGAATTAATGCTCCCGGTATAGTGGATCTGCAGTTCGTTTTTAACTTACAGGATGATGATGGGAATATTACAAAGGTTGGCGTACCACCAGTTAACGGTAATTTCGCAGATTTCAACTCTGATCCTCTAATCACCGGCAGGGAACACCAAATAAGAAGCGTCGA
>JAZGCJ010000299.1:0-2301 GCA_036476895.1 Thermodesulfobacteriota bacterium | reverse complement strand
GTGCACCATAATCCATCAGATAAAGACTGTATTTTTTAAGGCCCAGTTTCTGAATGAAGCCCTCCATCACCTTTGCCATATTGTCGAAAGTGTATTCGAACTCATTAACCGATGGCATTGAACTGTTCCCATAGCCTGGGTAGTCCGGAGCCACTAAATGGAATCTGTCTGACAATGCCGGAAAGAGACAACGGAACATGTGTGATGATGTCGGAAAGCCGTGCAACAGCAGAATTGTTGGAGCATCCTTAGGGCCGGCTTCGCGATAAAAAATGTCCAGTCCGTTTACTTTCACTGTTTTATATAATGTGGGGTTGCTTTTTACTTTAGTTTCTGTCCCTAAAGCTTGCTGTGTGTCACCCCTGATTAACTGTATCCCCGTAATACCAAATAATATAATGGTTACGAGTAAGGTGATTCTTATAAAGTTAAATTGTAAATGTGTCATGATATTTCTCCTTTAAACTGTTTATATTATACCAAACGTTCGGTATAGTTATACTATATAAAATTTTTAAACCGTTGTCAACAATTATTTTCCGTTCGTTCGGTAATATGTTATAGTTAAATAAAAAAAAGGTGGTTAATATGGCAAGACATTCACAAATAGATAACGAAACACTAATACAAAGACTAACGCAAGTTTTCAGAGATTACGGATATGAAGGTGCATCATTAACGAATTTATCTAATGCTACCGGGTTAAAAAAAGCAAGTCTTTATCACCGGTTTCCAGGTGGAAAGGAAGAAATGGCCCTGGAGGTACTTAATAGTGCTGGGAAATGGGTTGAAGAGAATATTGTATCTCCATTAAATTCAACTTTAACACCTGAGAGAAAAATTAAAAAATTGGCAAAAAAGCTCGATGAATTTTATTGTGGTGGAAAGCATGCATGTCTATTGAATATGTTGGCTTCTCCTGATATCAAGAATGGGCTTTTTTCCAAACATATAAAAGAAGCATTTCAGGTATGGATAAAATCTCTTACTGATGTACTTATAGAGAGTGGAATAGATCCCAAGGATAGTCGGAGACGATCAGAGAATGCTATTGCAATGATGCAAGGAACACTTGTTATTTCCAGGGGAATGAATGATACAAAACCTTTCAAAAACTTTTTAAAAAGTTTGCCGAATATACTGCTTAATGCTGAAAAGAACTAAGCTAAAGAAAAGATAATGTACTTTTTGCAAACCCAACAAAATGAAATGGGATAACAGGTGGAAGAATAAAGAGCATCATGCCTTAAAGATGTGGGAAAAAGAGAAACACAACTTCTTCAAATAGAGGCTGTTTTTATATACACTCTCAAAATATACAATTCTTGGATTAACTAACAAAATATCAAGTAATAAGAATTAATTGATATATTTCTTTTGATTGTGCAAAGTGACATTAAAGATGTCATAATTCATTGCAAAATGACATTGTAATAACCGAAAGAAAGTGTTTTTATGATCCTTTAAGAGGGTGAATTCCCTACTCATATTTAATTTGTCTCTTTTTATTAATGTGGTAGTATTTCGATTTTGTAAAATATAATCATAAAAAATCTATGGTGGGTGTAGCTCAGCTTGGTTAGAGCACCTGGTTGTGGCCCAGGAGGTCGCCGGTTCAAGTCCGGTCATCCACCCCATTTTGCATTCTGAGCGTATTTTTCCTCCAAAACCCCTTGATTTAATAGGTCATTGACAGGTTCTAACCTAGAATGGAAAGTTCTAACCTCCGGTGCAAGGTCTTTGAGTATAGCAATCTTATTATCACCTTTAATCATTAACTTTCTATCTTCCAGAATCAAGTTCGAACCTAAACAGGAAAGAATTTGTCTTCTCTTGTATTGTGAGCCGTTGTTAAATTCTGTTTTGGCTGTTTCTGCGAACAAAAATAGGGAATCTGCTCTATCGAGCCAGGTTTTAATTCTTTGATTAGAGTCTGATATTAACTCCTCGTATTTACTCTTTTCCTTGATTAGTTCGTTCTTCTTTGCACGATACTCATTCTCTGATATTTCATCGTTCAACCTCATATTGAATAAGGTATCCAGCTTGTTGACACAACGTTTTAAGGCTTTTTGATATGATTCTACTATCAGATTTCTATCTTCTTGCTCTCTCTCATGCTCTTTCTTTAATTGCTTTATTGCCCAAGAATGAAACGAGGAGGGTATCTCAATCCTATCCAGAATTGAAAGTGCTTGCTTTTCCAATTCCTGCTCCGTAACTGGCTTTTGAGTGCAATCTCTTCTTACACGTTTCGTACAGCGATAGTATGTATATATATGTTCGTTACCGTTCTTTTGA
>JAZGCJ010000298.1:0-5479 GCA_036476895.1 Thermodesulfobacteriota bacterium | reverse complement strand
CACTTTTAAACTCGTTATTGCACAAAATGTTTTTCATGATGTGTGACCATGAATCATTAAAATCTCATAATATAGAGGCTTTTACACAGCTCAACTCTACAGTACTCAGAACAACACAAATTACTTGAATCGCCCTCATAAGGCATTTGTCGGTGGTTCGAACCCACCCGTCGCCATTAATTTTCAGTATTAGTTAAATCTTCAAAACCGCTAGGAATGCCTCTTGAGGTATTTCTATCTTTCCGATCTGCTTGAGTCTCTTTTTTCCTTCCTTCTGCTTTTCCAGTAGTTTTCTCTTCCTTGTAATGTCGCCGCCGTAACATTTTGCCGTAACGTCTTTTCTAACGGGCTTTACTGTCTCCCTTGCGATGATCCTGTTTCCGATTGCAGCTTGAATGGCAACTTCGTAAAGCTGTCTCGGGATTAATGACCTGAGTTTTTCGATCAGGTCCCTGCCCCTTTCGTATGCCTTCTCTTTATGGACAATAATGGACAGTGCGTCAACCGGGTCTCCGTTTACAAGAACATCCAGCTTTGTCATGTCAGAAGTTTTGTAGCTCACAGGTTCATAGTCCATCGAGGCGTATCCGCGGGTAATGGATTTAAGGTTGTCATAAAAATCAAAAACAATTTCGGAGAGAGGCAGCTCATACTCTACAATCACCCTATCTTGCGTTACATACTTCAAATCTTTCTGCTTGCCCCGGCGCTTTTCACATAGTTCAAAAATTGCCCCGAGGTAAGAACCCGGGGTGTGTATGCTCACTAGAACGTAAGGCTCTTCCACGCTTTCTATTTTGTCCGGAGTCGGCAACTTACTGGGGTTATCCACCAGTATTACCTCGCCGTCAGTTTTTATTGCCTTGTATATAACTGTTGGGGCGGTTGTGATCAGGTCAACCTCGAATTCACGCTCAACCCTCTCTCTCAAAATTTCCATATGTAGCAATCCCAAGAATCCGCAGCGGAATCCAAAACCGAGTGCAACGGAGGTTTCAGGTTCATATACGAAAGAAGAATCATTCAGGCTTAGCTTATCCAATGCATCGCGCAGCTTCTCATAATCACCCGGATCAATTGGGTATAATCCGCTAAAAACCATCGGTTTCATAACCTTAAAACCGGATAGGGACTGCGAAGTTGATTTCTCCGCATTCGTAATGGTATCGCCGACATTGGCTTCCCCGATTTCTTTAATTGAAGCAGTAACGAACCCAACCTCGCCCGTTGTGAGTTCTTGAACTTCTTCTGCCATAGGTGAAAAAACTCCCAATTTCTTTACCTCGTATACCTTATTGGTCGCCATGAGCTTGATTCTCATTCCCAAACTTATCTTTCCCTCGAAAACTCTTACAAGCATCACAACACCCTGGTAAGAATCGAACCAGCTGTCAAATATAAGCGCCTTAAGAGGGTGTTCAGTTTTACCCGCAGGAGAAGGCACCAGTTTAATTATCGATTCAAGTATATCTTTTATGCCGATGCCCTCTTTGGCACTTGCATGAATTGCTTCTTGAGCATCTAAACCGATAACCTCTTCGATCTCTTCAATTACCCTATTGGGGTCTGCGGCGGGAAGGTCAATTTTATTTATAACCGGGATTAATTCCAATCCGGAATCGGATGCTAAATATGCATGAGCTACGGTTTGGGCTTCCACTCCCTGCGATGCATCCACAACAAGCAAAGCACCCTCGCAGGCCATCAGGCTCCTAGAAACCTCATAGCTAAAATCGACATGCCCGGGTGTATCTATCAGGTTAAATTCGTATATTTTACCGTCATCTGCTTTGTAATTAATTCTTACAGCTTGAGCCTTTATTGTAATTCCCCTCTCCCTCTCCAATTCCATTTGATCGAGGAATTGGTCTGTCATCTCCCTTTTACTCAAAGCCCCTGTGAATTCAAGAATCCTATCGGCAAGGGTAGATTTGCCATGATCCACGTGCGCAATAATAGAAAAATTACGAATTTGACTTACATTCATGATAGGGCGGAGAGTATTATATAAGAAGAGATTATATAATCAAAGATTTTTACAAAAGGGATTGATTTTCAGATACTAATTCGAGTTAAGATTGTCTTATAACATTTTGTATAGTTCTACCTAGCTCCTCTATTTTGTATGGTTTAGTAACAATTCCCTTGAAACCATAATCTGTATACCTAGACATAACAAGGTCGTTGGAATAGCCACTTGATACAATGACTTTTACATTAGAATCGTAGTTTAACATCTCTGATATGGTTTCTTTTCCGCCCATACCCCCCGGAATAGTTAAATCCATTAAAACTACATCAAATGGGGTATTGGTTTGTTTTGCGTTTTTATATGCATTCAAGGCTTCAGTACCATCAGTTGCAAACTCAACTTTATACCCTAGTATCAAAAGCATCTCCCCTGCAACGCTCCTGACAATTTCTTCATCATCCATTACCAAAACTCTGCCTGTATTGTTAGTAATTTCTTCTTCTTGCATCTTTTCCTCCTCTATTTTTTTAGTGGATGGCAAATATATTATAAACTTTGTCCCTTTTCCCAATTTAGATTCAACATCAATATGACCATTATGGTTTTTTAATATCGAGTAAACAGTCGAAAGACCTAATCCACTTCCCTTTTGCTTTGTTGTAAAATAGGGATCGAATATTTTTCCTAAATGTTCATCCGATATTCCTATGCCGATATCCTCAATTTCGATTTTTACATATTCACCTTTCTCTAAAGCCGGGTTTGTGCCATTATCGATGTGAATATTTTCAACTGTGATGTTTAGTAAACCCCCTTCGGGCATTGCCTGCTGTGAATTTATAACCAGGTTATCGATTACCTGAGCAATTTGACCCTCGTCAATTTCAACGTTTGAGATTTTCTCATCAGTTTTGAGATTACATTTTACATTCGATCCGCTTAGCGAAAACATAGCAGCATCTTTAATAAGCTCTCCTATAGAAGAAACAACTTTCGTAACCGGTATTCCATCCTTGGAAAAGGTAAGCAGCTGGTTTGTCAGATCGCGTGCCCTGAGGGAAGCTTTTTCAGCCTCTTCCAGTCTTTTATAAACATCATCGGTTGGCTTAAATCTTATTTTCGACAGTGTTACATTTCCCAATATTCCTGTCAGCAGATTGTTAAAGTCATGCGCTATACCTCCAGCCAAAACACCCAGGGATTCTAGTTTGAGGCCTCTCGTTAATTCTTCCTCCATCTTCTTCCTCTCGGATATGTCCCTGGAATTTATAACTCCTCTAAGTTCCCCGGATGCTGTTACAAAAGCCCTGCCCGTGGCTTCAAACCACTTCCAATGACCATTTTTGTGCTTGTATCTATAAGTTACTTCTCCGGATGTCCTTTCTGACATTGCTCTTGAGAACTCCTTCATAGCAACGGATTTATCATCAGGATGCATATATTCAAATATGTTTTTGCCGATCAAATCCTCTTCATTATATCCCAGTACTTCCTTGTAATTCGGACTCATATATAAAAAATTACCCAAGCTGCTCACTTCCGTAATTATATCGTATGTATTTTCAATAATTGTTCTATATTTCTCTTCACTGTCCTTCAGTTTCTGCTCCGCATTCTTTTGCTCGGATATATCCACCACAACTCCCATTGCAGCATATACATTTCCCTCGGCATCTCTAAGTGGTGCTACACGTGCTGAAAGCCAGAGCACTGCTGAACTTGTAGTGGCTTTATACAATGCTTCGTATTGCGCAACTTTCCCATCCAAAGCTCTTTTTACTGCCGGGATAAAGCTCTTATCCTCCAGATTTTCCAGTTTGAGGCCTATTATCTTATCAAGAGAAGATTGAAAAATTTCCACCATACTTTGGTTACAGTGTTTTATTGTTAAATCTTTATCGATTGTGAATACACCGACAGGAGCCTGATCATATAAAGTCCCGTATTTCTTTTCGCTTTCAATAAGCATTCCCTCTGTTTTCTTTCTCTCTGTTATATCTTCAACAACTCCCATACCCCCGATAACATTACCTTCGGAATCCCTCAAAGGACTTAGATTGATTCTCAACCATATTTCTTTTGAACTTGTAGTAGTTCTATAGAAGCTTTCATGCTGGCAGTATTCGCCATTCAACGCTCTTTTGTTGTATTTATTAAAACTCTTATCCTTGAGTTGCTTGATATCCAGACCTATAATTTCCCCCCTGCTTGATTCAATTATTTCAACCATTCTGTCATTACAGTTAGTAATTTCCAAATCCTTATTGAATATATAAACTCCCAGAGGTGACTGATTAAACAAGGATCTATAGCGCTCCTCGGATGATCTGAGAGCTTCAGCATAATTAGCATTTTTAATAGCTGTTTCAATTTGGTTAGCAACTTTCTCAAGCAAATTCAGATCATTTTTATCGAAAGCCTCTTTTTTGAAGGAATGTACGTTAATAACTCCAACAACTTTTCCTTCAGACTTAATAGGCATTGATGCATAGCTCTTAGTACCCACTTCTCTGCCGGCCGGTCCGATAAACTTGTCATTATCAACATCCGGACAATATCTAAGCTTGCCTTCAATTATTGTTTTCCATGTAAAACCTTTAGGACGAGCCAGCACTTTAACTTTATCAACAAACCAATCAGGGTGCCCTCTATGGGCTTTCATCACAGCATTATCGCCTTCAATTAGATGAATTCCTACATGTTCTAGGGACTCGATATTGTCCTTCATAGCGTCAACAGAATTTTCCAATACATCCTGAAGATCTATAGATTTATGGACGCTCTCTGTAATCGTTCGAATTATGTTTTCGTATTTGTTCCTTTTAGAAAGGTCGTCATACAATTTAGCTTTTGAAATTGCAACAGCTATCTGATTGCCAACTGAAGAAAACAGGTCAACTTCTCTCTTTGAAAATTTATGTTCCTTGTAACTTAAAAACCAGATTACACCAATTACCTCACCCTCCAGATAGATTGGTATCCCGAGAAGTCCATGGTGTCCAAGTTTCTTCCCCGCTGGTCCTATGTCCGGATCTTTTTGTGCATCTTCAATGTTTAAGATTTCTCCACTATTTATAACTTTCCAGGTAATACCCTTTGGGTATGGGATTCTTTTTGCTCTTTCAATGTATTCCTTTGGAAAGTTTCTGTCATCCAGTAAAACTGCAAACTCTCTTGTCTGATCAACCAAATAAATACAGGCCATATCAATGTTCTCCAACTCAGTAGTGGTATCCAACGCAAATTTACAAATCTTGTTGAGATCTAAAGATTGGTGAACTGAGTATGTGATTGCATTAAGTATTTCCTGATCCATATTTTTGTTACTCAAGTCCTCGTAGAGGGATGTAAATTCCTGTGTTTTTCTTGAATTGCTAATTGCTAATTCAATCTGCTGAACTACCATTTCTAATAGAACCAGATCATCACTGTCAAAAGCGTCTACTTCTGTAGAAATAATTGTTATGCAGCCTACGGAGTTTCCGTCTGACTTTAGAGGTACCGTCA
>JAZGCJ010000297.1:0-7595 GCA_036476895.1 Thermodesulfobacteriota bacterium | reverse complement strand
ATCCAATAGAATCTGCTGAGTTCTAACAAGACCAACCCAGGCTCTTGTCTCTATTTCTGTGAGTTTTTTGTTCATAAAAATAAATTATAGCATTTTAGTTGCAATTGCAATAAATGTTTTGGTAGAGGCACTGCCAGAAAAATACTACAATGATTCTCACCTGCCAGGAGCTATCCAGATGGATCATCTCGAGGTAAACGACAAGGCTCCATCACTATTAGTTAACAAGGAATCTAAAGTTGTTGTTTACTGTGCCAATACCGAATGCCATAACTCAACCAAGGCTGCACGGGCATTAGACGGGCTAGGCTATACCAATGTATATGAATATGCAGAGGGCAAACAGGACTGGCTTGAGGCGGGCTTTCCGGTAAAATCAGGCAAATAATTTTTTCTAGTGTAAAATTAGATTTCAATGATTGATGGGCTATTACATATTTTAGCCCATCAATCTTACTTTCGAATATGCAAATACTGTCTATACAAAAGGAGGATCATCATGTTAGAAAAACTTTTTAAAACGGGATCTGATGACTATGCCGGCCTGATAGCGAGATTGACTTTAGGGATCGTTATACTCCCTCATGGACTGCAAAAACTTTTGGGTTTATTCGGCGGCCATGGTTTTGCGGCAACTGTGGATTTCTTCTCAACCAGCGGAATTCCGACTCCAGTTGCCATCCTTATAATCTTGGGTGAATCTATAGGAGCTATTTTTTTGATAATTGGATTCATTAGCAGGATTTCTGCGCTTGGTATTGGATTAATAATGACCGGTGCAATTCTAATGGTTCACGCGGCAAACGGTTTCTTTATGAACTGGTTTGGTAATCAACAAGGCGAGGGGTTCGAGTACCACCTGCTCGTAATCGGTTTAAGTTTAATTGTGATAATTAATGGCGGTGGGAAATGGTCGGTAGATAAATCAATATCAAAATAGTAATTTAAGAAAAATATTAGAATTTGTCATAAGTGAGATCAACCATTTCCGAACAAGTACGCAATTAATAGCCCAAAGCCAAGCACAACAAGAGACAGAACCGTCATCTTTAAAAGTTCGAAAGCTGAGACACCAGGTTTATTTTCATGAGAAGTTTCAGCTTTCATTCCATCAGAATGACCACCCTCATGGTTAGGATGGTCAGGCATATCTCCGTCGGATGTATCTCCTTTGGGCCGTATTGTCAGCATCCCATGCTTTAGATGATTTGAAACTAACCACCAGTTCATTGGATATGCAGCAATAAATCCAAGTAAAAGTCCCATTGAGATTACAAACCAAAACTCCGGATGCAAAGGATTGTCTGCTCCAGAAACCACTGATCTAAGAATTGAAACGAGGCTTATCATGCCTGCCATCAAAATATTCATCGAAAGAAATTCGGACATAAAAGTTCCCGTTAAAGCTCCTATATAGGAGCCACCCATAGAATTCTTCATGAATAACGCTTGGAAAATAGTCCAGCCAAATCCAAAACCCAGAATATATTCCAAGGCAATGTCTTTAAACATCGTTAATGAAAGAAAACTCCCCATCACTGCACCAACTATAATCCCCACCCCATCACCAGCAACACAGTGCATAGTTGATCCCAAAACCTGCCTCCACCTAGCAGCAACATAGCGCTCGTGCAAACCTTGAAGAGGCTCGCGGCATCCAAGAACATACAGAAATGCCCCAACCGGTCCGGTATAAGCAGTAAGCAATATAAAACCCCACTTGAGAACCTTCGATTCAGGGGTACTACGAATGTCTATTACGACAAATAGAACCGAAAGAAGAGTTAAAATAAACCAAAGTAGCATTACACCATTGAGCATTTTGATCTCCAAAATTGATATATTTTAAAAAAATACGATATCATAAAAATTACAAGAAATTAGGGAATAAAATAATCAAAAAAACATTTATACAAAATAAAATCGACCATAATCTCATTATAGTTCAAAAAACCAAAATATGTTATCATCACTAGCCTAATAAATTTATCACATAGTGTACGGAGTAATTAATGGAAATTGGTTATTTCACCATGCCACTTCATCCTGCCGGATCTGACCTAAGTGAAACGCTTGATGAAGATCTTGAGCAATTAATTTTTCTGGATGAAATTGGTTTTAAAGAGGCATGGATCGGTGAGCATTTTACCGCCGGATGGGAGAACATCCCTGCACCCGATTTGCTAATTGCAAAAGCCATTCCGCTTACAAAGAATATTGTTCTGGGCACTGGCGTTTCATGTCTTCCTAATCATAACCCATTTATCCTGGCTCACAGGATAGCCGTTCTCGACCATCTTGCTAAGGGAAGATTTTACTGGGGAATAGGCGCTGGCAGTTTTATAGGCGATTTCGATGCATTTGAAATTGATGCAAAAACCGGCGAGCATAGAGACCTTACAAATGAATCTCTGGATTTTATTATTAATCTCTGGAATAATCCAAACCCCGGTATATATCAAAATAAAAGATGGAGATTCAAGGTTCCCGAACCACAGGATGATGTCGGTTTGGGTGTCCATATCAAACCCTTTCAAAAACCTCACCCTCCAATCGCAGTTGCGGGTATAACAGAAAATTCAGGAACTTTGAGAATAGCCGGGCAAAAAGGCTGGATCCCCATGAGTATTAACTTCGTCACCAAGAATGTTTTGAAAACACACTGGGCCTCGGTTGAAGAGGGAGCAATAAATGGTGGATTGAACCCCGATAGACCGAAGTGGAGGATTGCAAGGGACATATATGTTGCAGAAACTAGAGAAGAAGCCATAAATGAAGTTAAAAACGGAACCCTGGGAAGAGACTTCACGGATTACTTCTTTAAAATAGTTCCAAAGATCAGGGGCAATCTTGATATTTTCAAATTTGATAAATCAATGCCTGACTCCGGTGTTACACTCGACTATATGATTGAGAATCAGTGGATAGTTGGAAGCCCGGATGATGTGGTTGAAAAGATAAAGGAGCTATATGATTATGTTGAAGGTTTTGGCTGTCTTCTCGTAATGGGCCACGAGTGGAAACCAAAGGACAAATGGCAAAAGTCAATGAGGCTTTTGGTTGAAGAGGTTATGCCGAGATTGAAAGGGCTGTGATTCTTGCAGCTTTTATTAAAACCTAGATTTCTCGTAAGACTCAATATGACAGGAAATTCTTATTTAATACTGAGTTTATCGAAGTATGTATAAAGACAAAGTAAAATTCCTAATTAGTTAAAATATAACTTTATAGATTTTGTCCTTGAATTACGTAAGATCCTCAGTAATGACACAAACTAAATTCACACTTCTGAATATCAAATCCTCGCAATCTTATTCATGAGCAGATGATCAACCAATACGAGATTAACCATGGCCTCCGCTATTGGAACTGCCCGAGGGCACAGGCATGGGTCATGCCGTCCTTTGACTTCTAGCTCTTTGGGTTCCCCATATTTATCGACCGTATTTTGAACCTTAGCAATAGAGGAAGTCGGTTTGATTGCGATTCTCACAACTAAATCTTCACCGTTTGTTATGCCGCCCAATAATCCCCCGGCATTGTTGGTTTTAAATCGAAGTTCTCCGTTTTCATCTTTATACATCAGATCGTTGGCCTCAGATCCCCTCTTATTTGCCACGCCAAAACCCAGCCCAACTTCGAACCCCCGTATGCCCCCCAAGCTCATAAGACCGCTAGCCAGATCAGCTTCAATCTTATGAAAAACAGGCACACCCAATCCCCTCGGCAGCCCCTTTGAAACTACCTCGACCACCCCGCCTATTGAATCTTTTTCCCTTCTTACCTTATCAATCAAATCAATCATCTCTTTTGCCTTTTCAGGATCAGGGCATCTGACAGGATTATTTTCTATTTCATTGAAATCCATCTTCTCGGCAACTATATCACCCACCTGCTTAACGTAACCAATAGTAGTTATGCCCTCTTTATTCAATATCATTTTCCCAATAGCTGCGGCAGCTACCCTTCCAACCGTTTCCCTATTTGATGACCTCCCACCACCTCTATGGTCTCGAAACCCGTATTTTGCGTCATATGTTAAGTCGGCGTGACCTGGCCTATAGGTATCCTTAATATCGTCGTAAGATTTAGAGATAGCGTCGACATTGTGTACCATCAGAGATATAGGGGTTCCAAGGGTCTTTCCTTCAAACACACCTGACAGTATTTCAACCTTGTCAGGCTCTTTTCTCTGTGTAGTGACCTTGCTTTGACCCGGACGCCTTCTATCGAGCTCAAGCTGAATATCTCCGGGGGTAATTTCTAAACCGGCAGGACAACCGTCAATAACAACTCCCACGGCTAGACCATGGGATTCGCCCCATGTTGTTATTCTGAATATTGTTCCGAAACTATTACCCGGCATAGGTGAAATATTATATTAACAAACTAGGATTGCAATCTGATAGAATCTTCTAAAGATATCCGTTACTTTTAAACCACTCCACTGTTCTCTTTATAGAATCTTCAATGGATGTCATTTTGTAACCTAGTTCATTCACCGCTTTTGAACTGTCTACATACCAGCAATACTTTGTTAATTTGACAGAATCGACATCCATGGTCGAGAAGTTTGGAAATGAAAACCCCAGCACCTTTTCAACCAAAAATGCAGTAGAATAAGCCATAAAATATGGAATTTTCATCTTGGGACCACTGGTACCAGTTATTTTCTCTAGCATATCAAATATCTCTTTAACTGTGAAATTTGCATTTCCAAGTATGTACTTTTCCCCTGGTCTCCCTTTTTCAGAAGCAAGTAAATGTCCATCTGCAACATCGTCCACATCCACTAGATTCATGGTACCATCTAAATAACCGGGGAACCTCTTCTTACAGTACCATTGAATAAACGCGGTACTTGATAAATATATGTCTCCAGGTCCTATCACCACAGATGGATTAACCATTACAACAGGGAGCCCCTTTTCATAAGCATCGAGAGCTGCCCTCTCCGCGTGATGTTTTGTGTTAAGGTAGGGAATATCTTCATTCTCGAGTGTAAACTTAGTTTCTTCATTTGTAATTCCACCCGAAGGGTCCACTCCTATTGCTGCAACGCTACTTGTATAAACAGCTTTTTTTACACCAGCCTCAAGGGCGGCATTTAAAACGTTCTTTGTCCCTTGGACATTTATCCGCTCCATCTTTTCCCTGTCAGACTTTCTGAAAGAGACAAAACCTGCTGTATGGTAAAGAGTATCACAGTCTTTAAAAGCATCTTTCAAGGAATCGACATCCAGAACATCTCCATATACCCTTTCTACCTCTAGATTATCTATGTTCGATGTTTTACTGGTTTGTCTCAATAGGACTTTTACCTTCTCTCCTCTATCGACTAATTTCTTAACTATATGGGAACCAATAAAACCTGTTGCGCCGGTAACTAATGTAGCCATAGTTTTACTCCTTAATATATTGATTAAATACTAATATATTATAAGTTGCTAGGATTTTCTAATTTAATACACAATTTATAAATAGTAAGGTATATACGATTTTGATATTTGTCATGATTTTGATTATTAAAAAAGACTTAACAAATTAAATGTAACCACCTTCGAGATCCTCATGCTACTGAAAAAATCAAACCTGGTATCGCAAAAAACTGGTGTTAAACTATAGTTTATAAATTAAAGCAAGACTGATTTCATGGAAAACCGGACGTTCATTGAACCATTTACCGTGAAGGGAAACTGGTGGCACCGCTTAAAAGATGGAAGAATCCAGTGTGATCTTTGCCCCCGGAATTGCAGGCTTCGTGAGGGACAGCATGGTTTTTGTTATATCAGAGAGGCCAAAAATAACGGGATTGTTCTGACCAGTTATGGTCGGGCCTCGGGTTTTTGTATCGATCCCGTTGAAAAAAAGCCTTTAAATCACTTTTATCCGGGTACCAGCGTACTATCATTTGGCACCGCAGGCTGTAATTTGGGATGCAAGTTTTGTCAAAACTGGGATATATCAAAAGCAAGAGAAGATGATAGATTAACTTCTCGGGCATTACCGCAAGACATAGCATACTCCGCCAAGCGTTCAGGATGTAAAAGCATCGCATTTACTTATAACGATCCGGTGATTTTTGCCGAATACGCAATCGACACCGCAATAGCAGCACACGAGCTGGGTATAAAAACAATCGCTGTAACAGCCGGTTTTATAACTCAAGAAGCAAGAGAAGATTTTTTTGAACATATAGATGCTGCCAACATAGACTTAAAAGGTTTTACCCAGGAGTTTTACGGCAAAACATGTCTTGCAAGCCTAAAACCTGTATTGGAGACCATAACCTGGCTGGGAAAAGAAACCAATGTATGGATAGAGTTAACGACTCTGTTGATTCCAGGATACAATGACAGTGAAGAAGAGATAAGGAATCTTACGAATTGGATTATGGAAAACCTCGGTCCCAATGTGCCTCTGCATTTCACTGCATTTCATCCTGACTTTAAAATGATAGATGTTCCTCATACTCCTTTAGACACTCTGATTAATGCCAGAAAGATAGCCTTAGAAACGGGTCTAAATCATGTATATACGGGAAATGTATATGATATAGAAGGTCAATCCACGTACTGCCCGTCTTGCAGGGAAGTATTGATCGAGAGAGATTGGTATTGTCTTGGCAAATGGAACATAGACAGAGAAGGATCCTGCAAAAATTGCGGTTCCCGGCTTCCAGGTCATTTTGATACCGAGCCTGGAGATTGGGGGCCGAGAAGAAAACAGATCGATATCAAACCACATTGAAGATATTAAAGGATTCAAGACCATCCATTGAAAGAGGCTGGTATCCACAAAATCCGGGCAAGCTTACTAGAAGCCTGGAATTATATCTTGATAGTGCGGAGGTAAAAAAACCTGAGGGTGAATTGCAGGGGATTATAGTTCCACATGCCGGACATGTCTATTCGGGTTCAGTTGCTGCACATGCATTTAAGTGTTTAAGTGGTACTAATTTTGAAACTGTCGTCATAGTATCACCATCTCATTATCATTACGACGATATAATTGTCACTACCTCTCATAGTTCGTATGAGACACCCTTGGGTACGGTAATGGTAGATCATTCACTTATAGAAAAACTTAATAACAAATTAGTAGATAAATTAGGTAAAAACCTGAAATATGTGGACTACGATTCCGAGCACGCGATAGAGGTTGAACTACCATTCTTGCAGCATATAATGGGTCAATTTAAATTGCTGCCATTAATGATTGTGGAACAGACGATCGATATAGCAAAAGAATTGGGCCATTCAATAGCAGAGGTTGTTTCAGACCGTAGAGCCCTTATGGTAGCAAGCTCCGACTTATCACACTTTTATTCAGAGAAAATTGCAAACGGTCTCGACGGTGAAATGCTCGGGCGAATTGAATCCTTCGATCCACGGGGCGTTATTGAAGCCGAGGAAAACGGAACTGGTTTTGCCTGTGGAAGAGCTGCTATCTCATCTGTGTTGTGGGCGTGTCTTGATCTCGGAGCGAACAATATAAAAGTTCTAAAATATGCAACTTCCGGAACTGTAACAGGTGATTATGATGAAGTTGTCGGATACGGATCTGCCGTTATATGGAAGACCTAGAATTATTAT
>JAZGCJ010000296.1:0-2755 GCA_036476895.1 Thermodesulfobacteriota bacterium | reverse complement strand
ATTCCGCCCTTGAAAAAAGGCCGGATTTAAAAGCTTTAAGCGCCAATCAAAAGGCTGCCGAAGCTAATTTTTCAATTTCCAAAAAAGAGTTTTATCCTACATTCTTTGGTCAAACTGCTTACAGGTTTGAAGGTATAGACGCTACAACTCCTGCATTCATTGCAGGGATTGGTTTTAGATTCCCTATATTTAAAGGCTTTTCAAGGTTTGCCAAATTGGATGAATCGAGGGCAAGACTCAAACAAGCCAGATTAGAAATTGAAACTTCAAAAACTGCTATTGTTTCTGAAATAAAGGAATTATATTCAAATATCAAAGTTGATGAAGAAAAAATTAGCCTTACAAAAATATCTAAAACTTCAGCTGAAAAAAATTTCGAACTGGCACAAGTGAGATACAAATTGGGCAGGGCATCGTCCATAGAACTGTCGGAAGCAGATGCTTTGCACACGTCTGCTAAATCTGACTATTTAAAATCTGTATATGACTATAAAATTGCTGTTGCCAAACTCAAATGGGCTGTCGGAGAAATAAATGAATACGCTTTTTAACAAGAAATACATCTTATATATTGTAATAATAATTGTTTTTGTTTATTTCGCTTTCAGTTTTTTTAATAAAAAAGACGGCTCTATAATCTATAAAGAGGCAAAGATAGATAGAAATAATATTATTTCATATATAACATCAAATGGAACATTAAACCCAATTAACCAAGTTGAAATCGGTACACAAGTTAATGGTAGAATTACAAATATATATGTTGATTTTAATTCAAGTGTAACAAAAAACGAAATCCTGGCAGAAATCGATCAAGCGCCTTTTATTGCTAGGCTGAAGCAATCAGAGGCAGATCTCAAAAAAGCAGAGTCCGATTTAACCATAGCAAATGAAGCTTATGAAGCTGATAAGAAACTCTTTAATAAGAGACTGATATCAAAAGAAGAGTTTGATAATTCTAAGGCTAAATACACAGCCACACAGGCAATATTTGATTTAGCTAAAGCATCGGTGGATATTTCAAAATCAAATCTAGAAGAAACCAATATAAGATCCCCTATAGATGGGATCGTATTAGCCAAAAGTATATCTATTGGTCAAACCATTAATACGTCAAAAAATCCACTATTCCTGATTTCAAATAACCTCAATACCATGATATTAACTGCACATGTGAGTGAAGCAGATATAGGAAAAGTAAAATTGGATCAGAAAGCTGAATTCTCGGTTGATGCATTTCCGAATACAAAGTTTAACGGAAGTGTTTCACAGATCAGAAATGAACCCAAAACAATTAATAACATTGTCACTTACGATGTTATTATAGAAGTTAATAATACGGAGCTAAAATTAAAGCCGGGAATGACCGCTGAAGTAAACACTATTGTTGATAATAAAAATGATGCCCTCAGAGTTCCAACGTCTGCTTTAAGATTCGTACCTCCTCTAAACGCTAATGCTAAACCTATTCCGGAAAGCACCGGAAACAACACCTATATATGGACATTAACTGGAAATAATCAGTTGAATCCTGTAATGATTAAAACCGGTATTAGTGATGATTACTACACGGAGATATTAGAGGGGGATATAAAAGATGGAGACGAAGTTGTAATAGAAGCTGTATTAGATTCCAAGTCCCTGTCCGATACTTTCGGCCCCTTACCCCAGCCCAGAAGGTTTTAGAATGTCCGATGTCATTTCAGTAATAAATCTTCATAAGATCTACAAGACCGGAGATATAGAAGTTCACGCCCTAAAGGGTATATCGCTTTGTATCGAGAAATCCGAATTTATTACCATTATGGGATCCTCGGGATCAGGAAAAAGTACATTTATGAATATTATTGGTTGCCTCGACAGACCAACGAGAGGAGAATTCTATTTAGATTCAATGGATGTTTCAGATATTTCCAGGGATGAACTTGCAAATATAAGAAATTCTAAATTTGGGTTTGTATTTCAAAGCTTCAACTTGCTGCCAAGAACGAACGCCATAAACAACATAGAGCTGCCGTTAATATACAACGGAACTAAATCAAGTATCAGGAAAGAATTATCATATGAGGCCCTCCGTTTAGTCGGGCTGGAAGGCCGTGAGAACCATGTACCATCGCAGCTATCAGGGGGTGAGCAACAAAGAGTTGCGATTGCTAGGGCAATAGTAAATCAGCCGAGTATCATATTGGCTGATGAACCGACCGGCAATTTAGACTCTGAAACCAGTAATGAAATAATGAATATTTTCAGAGAGCTTAATAATCAAGGGAAAACAGTAATGATGATCACACATGAGCACGACATTGCACAATTTGGAAAAAGGATAGTTGCTTTCAGAGACGGACTTATCATCTCAGATGAAAAAACCCCAAACGTCAAAAAGCATTAGGATCAAACTGTTTGAAGCAATTAGGATTCTCTTGGTACTTATTAACTCATGACCGGCCAGCAGCAATAGAATGATCGCACCAAGAGGCCCGTCAAAGGAATGGTGCTCCTAACAGTGGTTATAATAACAAAACACGTAGGAGCGGCTTCCAGCCGCGATAATATTATTGCACAAAAGATATACTGATTCTGCCGAATTATGAATCAAGATATGAGAATAAAAGGATTTAACATATAATCTTTAATACTCTACATTTACAAAATCATTGCCGCCGACTGCAAAATCTTCGAGATTATCCATATTTAAATCACCAACCTGTTCAATAGCCGTTCCGAAATTCGAGCCAACTGTATCTCCAGTCAGAGA
>JAZGCJ010000295.1:0-3340 GCA_036476895.1 Thermodesulfobacteriota bacterium | reverse complement strand
TTGAGGAGATGGCCAGCTTCGCTACCCACCTCCTCAAGTCGGGATTCTGCTCAACTTCTTATTCTTATGCAAATCGAGATTAAGCCCTCTGCAAACACCGATCTTTTAATAAGGTCATTTTGCCTAAGTCACCAATCTTGGATAAAATTCGACCTATCTTATATACTTCTCTTGTTCCTTTTTGCAAAGTGGACATGCCAGGAAGTCTACCTCACATTCGCTACAATGCTGAATGCGCCATTCCTGTGGAGCTTTCTTGCAATCCGGACACTTCATCTCCCACTTTACGGGTGCCTCTATATTACCCTTGATGCGTCTTGCAAGTACCTTTTTACATTCTGGGCACCTTGCTTCAGCTTTTTTGAATCTTTGACATTCTATGCATGTTAAGAACTCTTTTTCGCACTTACTGCAATGAGAAACTCCTAACTCCGTTGTTTCTTTTTTGCAATCCGGGCAACTCATAACCACTGGTGCAGTCACCTTTCCTTTAGTACGGGTTGCAACCTTACTTTTACAAGTGGGACATAATGGCGGATTATAGGCATGGAGTTCAGGAAGATCTGGTCCCTTTCGCTCTTTCTCTGCATAAGCAAAATTACCCACCAGCATCATTAAGCTAACAAACATAAACGCATAAGCAACTATTCCTAAAAATTTCTTGTTCAACATTTTTCTCACCCCCTTTCTAAATATAAAATTTTAGCAAATTGTTAAATCCACAGTACTCTTACCATGGAGTTAAATTCGTTTTCTCTAACTATTTATAGTACAACTTTGATGCCAAAAGGTGCAAAATTGCAAGAAATTATTTATCATATAACTATTAAATTGTTGTATTAAGAGTTATCTAATTATGTAAAATCATGTTGACTATATGTAATAATTTGTCCTTTGTTAGTGGTTTAGATACGTAATCATAAGCGCCCAGGCGAAATGCTTCAGATTCAGACTCTATATTTGGGTATCCCGTAAATAAAACCACAGGACAAGTTGGATTCTGTTTTTTTGCTTCTCGCAAGATATCAAGTCCCGTTTTGCCTTCCAACATTACGTCCGCAAATATCAAATTGAAATCCCTTTTAGCCATTATGTCTAATGCCTCGCAATAACCATTAGCTGTAGAGACCTCATACCCTTCTTTTGAAAGAATTGTTTTAGTTGTAAATCTGATGGATTTTTCATCATCAACTACTAAAATACTATATATCTTTTCCATTTCGCCATCTAAAGCCGTTATCAATTGTTGGACATGAATTATTGTCTAACATTTGATATTATACCTACCGATTATTCGCCATGTTTTCATCTTGCTGAATATTAATAACAAAAAATATGCCATAGACAGGTAATTTAATCAGGATTATTTTTCTCTGCTCTCAAATTGATTTATAGTGGGAAAGAATCGGGGAATCAATGATACTTTGTTCTGGTTGAGGATAGTATGAAACTTGTACAAAGTGTGAAATTTGCACAAAGTGTGAAATGCACAAAGTGTGAAATGCACAGCAAATGGTGAGGTTATTCAGGACTTATATTATATTCTTTGATCTTATTGTAGATGGTTCTCCGGGATATACCCAGCAAGTTGGCTGCATTGGTCTTATTCCAATGAGTTTTCTCCAGCGCCTGTAAGATTGTGTTATACTCACTACTCCTTTCATCCACAGAAGGAGCAGATTCTATCTCTCTAAACTCATCTGGAAGGTCTTCAACTGTAATAACTGTATTCTTACAGACGACAAAGGAATGCTCTAGCACGTTTTCAAGCTCTCTGATATTTCCGGGCCACTTATAATCCATAAATATCCTATAGACGTCATTAGAAATAACACCGATATTCTTTTTCAACTTTTGATTGAATTTTTTTATAAAATATTCTACCAGAGATGGAATGTCTCCTCGTCTATCTCGAAGTGGTGGCGAAGAAAGCACTACTACCTTCAATCGATAATAGAGGTCTTCACGAAATTTTCCAAGCCTGACTTTTTCCTGAAGGTTTTTATTGGTTGCCGCCACTATGCGCACATCTACCTTAATTGGAGTAGAATCACCCACACATTCAAATTCTTTCTCCTCTATCACTTTGAGTAGTCTTTGCTGAACACCTAAAGATACGTCACCGATTTCATCCAGAAATATCGTCCCTCCATCGGCTCTTTTAAACCGGCCTGCCTTATTTGCAACTGCACCTGTAAAAGCGCCCTTGGTGTGCCCGAAGAGCTCACTTTCAAGAAGTGATTCTGTCAGGGCGGAGCAATCTACCTTTACAAATGGCTTTTGATGTCGCACGCCGCCGTAATGTATCGCTTCGGCTATAAGTCCTTTCCCCGTGCCGCTTTCTCCGGTAATGAGTACTGTTGTATCGATATTATATAAGTACTCTATCATAGAATAAAGACGCTGCATTTTTTCGTCTTTTCCTACAATATTGAAAAGACGTTTTCTGTTCTCTAACTCTTTTTCTAGATCAAATATATCAGTTTCATCTTTAACTATTATGACACAACCGGAAATACCATCCTGTTGATCTATTAAAGGAAATGTATTCAGAGTCACCAATTGCCTCTTACGAATTTTATGCTTACATTCAGAACGATAAATTTCAAGGGGTTGTTTCTCCAAAATCGTTTTTTTGATGGCTTCAATACATTGTCCGCAACACGTTTTTGGAATAGAATCGAATGATCTTCCTATAATTTCTTCACGTGAAAAACCACATATTGTTTTAGCGGCATCATTAAGCTCAATGACTTTCAAATCCTTATCCACTGTTATGATGGCATCTTTGACACTCTTGAAAATAGCTTCAAGATTAGCATGGCTCTTATTTTTTTCTTCAACCAGGGCCTTATGCCTTAAAGCCATGCGGACAATATGCAACAGCGCCTCTTTTTCTACCGGCTTTGCCAAATAGTCGTAGGCTCCAAGACGAACCGCTTCAGATGCAGTCTCTATATTCGGGTAGCCTGTAAACAGGACCACAGGACAGTTTAAACGTTTCTCATTAACCTTTCTTAAGATATCAATGCCCGTCTTGTTTCCTAAAACAATATCCGTTAAAATAATGTCTACATTTTCCGTATTAATTATTTTTAATGCCTCGTCAAAATTCTCAGTTGTAAATACGTCATATCCTTCTTTTAAAAGAAATTCCTTCATGGTAAATCTAACGGATTTCTCATCATCAATTATCAGGGTCTTTGTTTTCATTTTTTTGTCGTTAATTTTGTTACCGGCAGATCAATTACAACCTTTGTAAATTCCCCCGGTATGCTTTCTATAGTTATTTTACCATTATGATTGTTAATAATGTTTTGACTTATACTTAAACCAAGAC